>JAIYDW010000137.1 GCA_027487315.1 Verrucomicrobiaceae bacterium
ACAAAGTCCGAAGCATCAAACACCCCCAGCGGATTCTCATAAATCGCTGTCGCAAAATCCTCCACCCCCTCGCCCTCCACCGCCCCCGATAAAATCCGCGCATTCACCTTCAACCCCACTTCCACCTCCGCACGACCACCTTCCACTCTCAAAACCAAATCCCCCTTCTTCCAGTGATCCGCAATCGTCCCCTCACTCCCAGCACCCTCCTCACCGCTCAAGTCCCCAACCGTCAAAGCCACCTCCTCCACTCGCTTCACCGACGCCTGAGTATGCACATCAAACACCCGCAAACTTTCCACCTCCTCATCGAAAAACTCCATCCGCACCGGCTCCTCACCCATCCATGTCCACACATCCACGATGCCCCCACGCCTAGCAAATTGCCCCCGCTCCGTCACCACCGGCACCCGATCATAATCCCCCTTCTCCAACTCCCCCAGCAACCCCTCCACATCCACCTTCTCCCCCACCGCAATCCGCCGACTCCCCTTCATCAGCATCTTCAAACCCGGCGCCACCTCCGTCAAACTATCCGCACAAAGCACCATCACCCCACCCGCCGCAGCCGCCCATCGCCCCAGCACCCCCGCCCGCTCCGCCATCAAATCCGGATCCGGCAAGCCCCCCTCCACCGCATGACTCAACCGCGGCAAATACAACGCCTCCACCCCCCACACCCCCAGCTCCGCATGCACGAGGTCCTGCTGCTTCACCTCCCCGCAAAGCACCCACAACCGCCGCTCCCCCCGTCCCGCCGCCACCAACGCCACCGCAAACGGCACCGCCTGCCCCGCCACATGATCCAGCACCACCACCTTCTTCCCCAGCGCCTTCTTAAACGCCCCCGCCTCAACCACCCGGCTCACCAAATCCACACCCATTGCCATATCGACCTTCTTCATACCCTCAAAACCCCACCCTCAAGAAAGCCGCGCTCCCCACGCACCATGATCCAAACAAAAACCATCCCACATCCAACACCACCCAAGCCCCCCCGCAACCCCAAAAGTACCACGCCTGTCCCAGGCGTGTCCCCCCTCAATCAAACCGCCCCAACCGCGCCCCCACATCCGCCTCCAACCGCCGCACAAACCCCAACGCAAACTCCACCGGATCCAGCGTGTCATCGACCACCAGCGGTGTCAGATCCATCGCAAACGTCAGCAAACTCGTACTGTCCGTCGTGTGCGAATCAAAATACGTCGCATTCGCATGCCGCAACCCTTCCTCCGCCAAATCATAGCGCTTCCCGCCACTGATCTGACTGTCAAACACCCCCAGCAACGGCCTCAACAAATGCGGATGCTTGTCCACTTTCAGCATCACTTTGTCCTCTGCCAGCAGCCAGTCCAGTTTCCGCCAAACCTCGCACCCATAAACCTTCGCAGGCCGCCTTTCCTTCGGCAAACGCCGCAGCGCCTCGATGCACCGCCAAAACGTCGCCACATGCGTGTCATGTCGATCACACGGATTGTGCAAATACACCACCTCCGGCGCACAAGTCTCCAGAATGAACTTCAAATCCGCCACCACATCCGCCTGCTGCGGCTCCTTCACCATCTCACTCGGATACCCCAACTGCGCCGCAAACGCATACTCCCCCACATACGCCGCCTTCCGCTGCTCCACCCGCCGCACATCCTGCATCTCCTCATCCGTGTAACTCGCATAGTCACCCTTCCTCGGACTCCCCGCCCCATTCGTCACCACCACGCCCCCAAACCACCGATCCGCCGTGTGAAAACACTCCGTGATCCCATGATACGCCGCAATCTCCAAGTCATCCTGGTGCGACACAATCCCCAAATGCGTCACCCGCCTCATCGCCTCATCAAAGGCCGTACCATCAGGGACAAAAAAATCGTTTCTCGGGTGGCGCAAATCAGGATTCATCAGTCCCCCCAACCAACCCAACCCCAGCCCCCCCGCAACAACAATTCCTATCTCAATCACCAGACACCCGAACGAATCCAATCAACCCATTCAGAATCCCGTTAATCCTCCCCAAAAAAACGCCGCCTACTTCAAAGCCGCATAAACCCGGTGCACATCCGCATGCTCATCCAGCGCCTGCAAAAAGTTCGTCACCTCTTCACGTTGCGCCTCATCCAACTCCGGATACTCCTTCGGTTGGTAGTGCAACTCCGAGAGCGAGATCCGCCAACCCGCCGCCTTCAGCGCCTTCGTCACCGCGTCCAACTGATTGCTCGCACAGAAAAACCGCGCCCCCACATGCCCCTTCGTCACCTCATCCTCCTCGTCCAACTCCAAAGGCTCCACATTGTCCGCCTCCGCTTCCAGCGCCGCCACCTCAATGTCCGTCCCCGCATCCGCATGCGTCCCCTCGATCAATCCACAATGCTCAAACATCCACGCCACCCCGCCCCGCTGCCCCATCGTCCCCGCCCGAAACAACACCCGCACATCCGATGACGTCCGATTGTTGTTGTCCGTCAGCGCTTCCACAATCACCGGCACCCGATGCGGCGCAAACCCCTCAAACACCACCGTCTCAAACTGCACCGCATCCGCTCCCGTCCCGCTCCCCTTCGCAATCGCCCGCTCAATCGTATCCCGCGTCACACTCTGCTTCCGCGCATTCTCCAGCGCCGCAAACAACCGCGCATTGAACTCCGGATTCGGCCCGCCCAGACGCGCCGCCACCTGAATTTCCCGCACCAACTTGCCCACCACCTTGCCCTTCTTGTCCGCCGCCAATTCCCGCCACTTCTGTTTCCACTGTGCTCCCATAAAAAAAGTCTCCTCGTTATGCTTGGTTAAAACTCAAATCACGCCTTCGCATTCGCCTGCTGCCGCTTCGCCCTCTCCGCCGCCTTCGCATCATCCGCCGCCCACTCCATCACCAGCCACTTCAACCGCCGCATCACCCCCACCTTCGCCGCCGCCGACACCCGATCGATAAACAGCACCCCGTTCAGGTGATCGATCTCATGCTGAAACGCCCGCGCCAGCAAGCCATCCGTCTCCACCGTCACCTCTTCACCTTCCAAGGTCTGATACGTCACCTTGATCCCCTCAGGCCGTGTCACCTTCGCTCGCAACTCCGGAATGCTCAAACACCCCTCCTCACCCGCCTCCTTCACCTTCCCACCCTCAATCTTCGGATTCAAAAACACAATCGGCATGAACTCCATCAACTTCCGGTCCTCCCCGTTCACCCGCAGATACGTCACACACTCCGGATCATGCGAACAATCAATCACCGCCATCTGCTCATCCACCGCCACCTGTGGAGCCGCCAATCCCACCCCGTGCGCATCCTTCATCGTCTCAATCATGTCCACCGCCAGCTTCCGATGACGCTCCGTCACCTCCAACACAGGACGACACTTGGCGCGCAGCACCTGCGCAGGATAACGGACAATCGGCAATACCATCCCTCGATCAAACCCATCAAACTCCAAATCTCAACCAAAAAGGAACCTGACGCCTCAGCTCATCCGTTCCATACTTAGACATTGCCCGCGTCCCGCCTCCCCTCACACGTGAACCTCCCCGCCGAACATCTTGTCCTCTTCGACGGCGTCTGCGCTCTCTGCACCTCCAGCATCCAGTTCCTCTTCCGTCACGACCACGCCGCCCGCCTCCACTTCGCCCCCCTCCAGTCCGATCTCGGCCGCCAAATCTGCCTCGCCAATGGACTCAACCCCGACGAGTTCGACACCTTCATCTACGCCCGCCCCAATCACCCCATCCTCGTCCGCAGCGACGCCGCCCTCGCCGTCACCTCCCTCCTCGGCTTCCCCTGGAGCCTCCTCACCGTCTTTCGCATCATCCCCCGACCCCTCCGCGACGCCGCCTACGCACTCATCGCCCGCAACCGCCACCGCTGGTTCGGCCGCCACGAAGCCTGCTACCTCCCCACCCCCGCCCAACGCGCCCGCTTCCATTCATAGGGATAGGGCACCACCAAACCGCCGCATCCACTCTTCCCTCGCCTCCATGATCTTCAGCCGCTTCTGCCGCGGACTCATCTCCCACACCAGCGGCACCTCCTCCGGCACCAACGGCAGCAACCCCGCAAAGTCCACCTCCCCCGAACTGAACGGAATCTGGTGATCCTTGTGCGGCCACCCCACGTCATGCACATGACACCCCACCAAGCGCGGCGCGTTCATCTCCAAATACGCCCGATGATCCAAAAATCCCAAATTCGCCTGCCGCTGCACATGCCCAAAATCATGCCACGTCCCAATCCACGGACAGCCTTCATAGTGCGCCAATAACTTCTCCATCTCCTGCATCGTCGGCACTTGCTCGTAATGTGACCGCGTCTCCATCCCGATCTTGACCCCATGCTTCTCCGCATGCGGCAGCAACTCATCCAACGCCCGCTTCACCAGTTCCAACGCCTTCACCGACGCCTTCTCCCTCGCCACCACCATCGCCAGTTTCTGCTTCACATACGGCCGCCCAAACAACCCGCCATCCAGCGCCATCGCCTCCAGCTTCTCAGTCCCCCCAGCCCCCATCGACCGACCCAAATGCAGCACGATCCGGTCCGCCCCAAACCGCGCCGCCATCTCAATCGTCGCCACCGTCAGCGATACCGCCCTCCGCCTCTCCTCCTCCCGCACCGACGTGAACTCATACCGATCCGGCATATCCCCCTGCACCTCCACCGGCGCCGGACACGGCGCATGCAAACTTCCCACCTTCACCACCTTCAACTGCACCGCCTTCAACAATCCCGGAATCAACGTCACCGGTGTCCCATGACTGATCTCGATCCCACTAAACCCCATGTCCTTGGCTTCCCCCGCCATAATCAGCCCGTCCTGATAACGATACGCATTCCAGCACGTGGACAATCGCAGCCGATCTTGCATCGCGGAAACACTCACTTCTTCAATGTGCTGTTGTTCACCCAAACGGACGCTTTCTTCACCGGCGGCGGCACCGCCTCCGTCGTCCGCCAGCGATACACCGGCACCGGCTTCTGCTCCGCATTCCCCTGCACCACCATCACACTGATCTCCAAACTCCGCTCCTCACCCGGAGGCACCTCCGTCGGCACGATGGCCAACTCCAAATCATTCTCATCCTTGTTCAACCCCCCAATGATCAGCTGATTGATCGCCACATCCCTTACCGGCGGATAATCAAACCCATTCACCTTCACCCGCGTCTCATACCCGATCGACTCAATCTGAAACGCACCCACATACTGCGGCACCCTGCACACCGCCGGCACCGGCGGCGCTTTCCCCGGCGGCGTGAACTCCGGCTCATCCAAAAACGTCGGCTTCCCGCCCTCCTTCAGCGACGCCCGAACATCCAGCGCCCCCTGCAGATTCACCATCCGGCTCGTATCAAATCGCCACCCATTCGGATCCTTGATGTACCTCAGCACCAGCAAATTCTCCGGCACCTCATCCACTTCAATCCCCAAATCAATCCGCCCAAAATAAACCAAATGCGCCGTCTCACCCACCGCCTCCACCTCCAGTAGCTTCAACTTCACAATGTCCGGTGGCCGCAGCGGCACCGCAAACACCGCCTCCGGATACGGCTGCCGCTGACTCACAATCATGTTGTGCGTCTGCACCTGCCGATACCGCGACGTCGAATTCTGCCACGCCTGCACGTTGCGATTCAGCATCGCCCCCCGCCATTCATGATAAACCTTCTCCAGCTCCGTCCTCAACGCCCCCTGCTCCTGCGCCACCATCCCGCCGGGCCAGCTCAAAACCAAAGCCAGCAGGATGCCAAAGAATCGTTGTTTCATCATATCACGCACAAAAGGAAAGACCAAAGAGACCCCGGGAGTCGCCTTGGTCAAGCTTCCCCATGAAAAGTATTTGCTGCCCCCCCGCTTTTCGCAACTGTTAAAGGCTGGCCACCCCTCATGGACTCCCCCTCAGACCCAAACTCACGCACCCCACCGATTGACCGCAATCGCGAGCTGCTGAAACTGGCTCAGGTAGAGACCTACAAAGTCCTTGGCGAAGAAAAACTCAACGCCTACATCTGGCATCCCGACCCCGAAAAAACCGGCCCCCTCCCTCGCCCTGTCGCCGCCTTCTTCTTCAGCAGCGGTTGGGATCATGGCCAGGTCAGCCAGTTCGCCCCCCACTGCGTTTACTTTGCCTCCCGCGGCATGGTCTGCGTCGCCTTCGATTATCGCGTCTCCACCAAACACGGCACCGGCCCCATCGAAGCCATCGAAGACGCCGGCGACGCTCTGCGCTGGTTGCGCATCAATGCCGCCGAGCTCAACATCAACCCCAATCACATCATCGGCATCGGCGGCTCCGGTGGCGCCTACGCCGTCGCGGCCAACGCCCTCCTCACCCCTCCCCTCAAACGCAAGGAAGTCCTCCCGGACATCCACCCTATTCCCAACGCCCTCGTCCTCTTCAATCCCGTCCTCGATACCTCCAAAGACGGCTTCGGCTTCGACCGCTTCCCCGATCCCGCCTCCGCCAAAAAACACAACCTCCTCCGCGCCGTCCGCCGCAAACTCCCGCCCACCCTCATCCTCCACGGCACCGCCGACCGTGTCATCCCCGTCACCGCTTCCCGCTCCTACACCCGCAAAAACGCCTGGCGCCGCAACCTCTGCCGCCTCGTCGAATTCGAAGGCGCAGGACACGGCTTCTTCAACTTCAACGTCTCCTTCGAACGCTACGAAGCCACCCTCCTCGCCATCGACGACTTCCTCGTCTCCCTCAACCTCATCCAGCCCGACCCCGACAGCCTCCTCGGCGACACTTCCTACACCATGTAGCCCCCCACAGACGTTTCTCTTTGCTCACCAGTCGTCCTCGCCCCACTGACCACTTACGACTCACTACTCACTTCAGCCTCCCTTCCCCATGCGCCTCTCCCTCCTCCTCGCCTTCCTCGCCACCGCCAGCGCCCACGCCCTCACCCCCTCCTGGCCCCAGGACACCTCCGACCTCAAAGCCGACCCCACCACCCAGTTCGGCACCCTCGAAAACGGCGTCCGCTACGTCATCCTCAAAAATCAGGAACCTCCAGGCCGCGCCTCCCTCCGCCTCTACATGGACGTCGGCTCCCTCATGGAAGAAGACGACCAGCAAGGCATGGCCCACTTCCTCGAACACATGGCCTTCAACGGCTCCCGCAACTTCCCCGCCGGCCAAATGGTCGAATACTTCCAGCGCCTCGGCATGGCCTTCGGTGCCGACACCAACGCACACACCTCTTTCGAGGAAACCGTTTACAAACTTGAACTCCCCAAAGTTGAAGAGCCCCTCCTCGTCGACGCCATGAAACTCTTCCGCGACTACCTCGACGGCATGAACCTCAATGCCGAAGAAATCGACAAAGAACGCGGCATCATCCTCAGCGAGAAACTCTCCCGCGACTCCATCGACTACCGCACCATGGTCGAAGGCTACAAATTCGCCCTCCCCAAATCCATTCTCCCCAACCGCCTCCCCATCGGCATCGAAGACACCATCAAGAAGATGCCCCGCGCGCGCTTCCAGGATTTCTACTCCAAGTGGTACACCCCCAAACGCGCCTGCCTCGTCGCCGTCGGCGACTTCCCTGACACCGCCCTCGTCGCCAAACTGATCGAAACCCATTTCGGCAATGCCAAACCCGCCGCCGCAGACGCCGCCGACCCCGACCTCGGCACCGTCGAAAAGGGCCGCGGCGTCATCGCCAAACTCCACACCGAAATGGAGGCCAAAGCCGTCGACCTCTCCATCGAAGTCAACCGCCAAATCGGCCCCAAAGCCGACACCGCCGCCGAGCGCAAAACCCGCCTCGTCCGCAACCTCGCCGACTCCATCATCAACCAGCGCCTCTCCAAAATCGCCAAACAAAAAGACGCCCCCATCCTCTCCGCCCAGGCCTACGCCTACGACTACCTGCAATTCCTCGCCTCTAGCGGCATCTCCGCCTCCTGCCAGCCCGAAAACTGGTCCAAAGCCCTCGCCCTTATCGAACAGGAACTCCGCCGCGCCATCGAGCACGGCTTCACCCAGGCCGAGTTCGACGAAGCCACCGCCTCCCTCAAACAACAACTCAAACTCCGCGCCGACCAAGCCTCCACCCGCCGCTCCCGCGACCTCTCCGACGCCCTCGTCAGCCAGCTCTCCGCTCGCAAAGTCTTCACCCATCCCTCCGACGACCTCGCACGCGTCACCAAAGAACTCGCCGCCATCACCCCAGCCGACGCCCACGCCGCCCTCAAGGCCGACTGGAACACTCAAGACATCCAACTCTTCGTCGGTGGCAAACTGAAGCTCGAAGGCGACGCCTCCGCTCAAATCCTCGCCACCTTCGAAGCCAGCCGCAAAGTCCCAGTGGAAGCCCCCGCCAAAGAAGCAACCGCCGCCTTCGCCTACACCGACTTCGGCCCCGCCGGCAAAATCAGCAAACAAGAAACCATCGCCGACATCGAAGTCACCCAGGCCACCTTCGAAAACGGCGTCCGCGTCAGCATCAAACCCACCCCCTTCGAAAAAGGCTCCATCCGCGTCACCGTCAGCTTCGGCGGCGGCAAACTCTCCGCCCCCAAAGACCTCCCCGGCATCATCCCCTTCGCCCAGTCCACCTTCGCCCTCGGCGGCCTCCAGGCCCATGACGTCGATACCCTCCGCCGCCTCTTCGCGGACAAGACCACCAGCGCCGACTTCATCGTCGGAGATGAAGCCTTCCTCCTCGCCGGCAAAACCAACCCCGAGGACCTGCTCGCCCAACTCCAACTCCTCGCTGCCCACCTCACCGCCCCCGGCTACCGCGATGAAGCTCAAGAGCAATTCCGCAAAAACCTCGGACCCATGTACACCGAATTGCAGCACACCGCCGAAGGCATCATGGCCGACCGCGTCGTCAGCTTCATGCACAGCGGCGATCCCCGCTTCGGTTACCCCAAAATCGAAGACATGCAGAAACGCTCCCTCGCCGAACTCAAAGCCTGGCTCACCCCCGAACTCACCGAAAGCTTCCTGGAGGTCTCCTTCGTCGGTGACGTCGACCCCAAAGCCGCCCTCGAAGCCGCCGCCGCCACCTTCGGCGCCCTCCCCAAACGCGCCGCCAAGAAAGCCGACTTCACCCAGGCCCGCCAAGTCGCCTTCCCCAAACCCACCACCGAAGACTTCAAATTCACTACCGAAATCCCCAAAGCCATCGCCGCCATGTACTGGCCCACCGCCGACATGTCAGACATCAAACGCACCCGCCGCCTCAGCGTCCTCGCCGCCGTCCTCGACGACCGCCTCCGCCTCAAAGTCCGCGAGGAACTCGGCGAAACCTACAGCCCCGCCTGCTACCACGTCGCCAACGACACCTTCACCGGCTACGGTTACATGACCTCAATGATCGAAGTCAAACCCGAGCAACTCGACACCATCGGCAAAATCGTCGCCGAAATCGGAGACTCCGTCGCCAAAGGTCCCATCACCGACGACGAATTCGATCGCGCCATGAAGCCCCTCCTCTCCCAGCTCGAGCAAATGCGCCGCGACAACCGCTACTGGTCCCAAAACGTCCTCCGCAACGCCCACGAACACCCCGAGCGCCTCGACTGGGCCCGCGCCCTCGTCAGCGACTTCCAAGCCATCAAAAAAGACGAAATCCAAGCCCTTGCCGCCGAATTCCTCACAGCCACCCGCATCGTCACCGCCCGCATCATCCCCCAGTCCAAATAGCCCCCGGCGCAGCGGACCCTCCCGTCCGCCCCCACATTCCCCATCGCCACCCCCGTGACGCGGACACTCCTGTCCGCTCGCCACATTCCCCGTCACCGCCCTCCCGTGACGCCCTCCGAAAGTACCCGTCATCTATTCGCCGGACACCCCTCCACGCGCCCCTTCTACATCCCGAGCCCCCCGTCTCTCTTTACAAATCCGCATTCCAAAATCCGAAATCCGCATTCGTCCCCGCCCCCAATCCCCTCCTCCCCATCTCCCCCAAAACCCCCTCCAAAACCCTCGGCCCCAACCTCCCCCCGTCCCGCGCCACCCGCCCCTCGTGAATCAACACCCCCGCCCCATCCCTCAACCCCGCCGTCAGCCGCTCCACCACCTCCCCCGCATCTGACCTCACCCCATCAAACCCTCTCACCGTCCACCCCGCCAACGCCATCCCCATCGCCTCCAACACCGGATGCACCGCCGCATTCCTCAACCCCGCCGGTGCCCGAAACCACCGACACTCATATCCCCCTGTCGCCTCCTTCACCGCCTCCTGGCACCGCTCAATCTCCTCCCGCACCCGCCCCTTCGACATCGCCCAGAACCATCCCGCCGGATGCGTCATCGTATGGTTCCCCACCTCATGCCCACGCCGCAAAATCTCCCGCACCAACTCCGGATGCCGCGCCACCTTCTCCCCAATCACAAAGAACGTTGCCTTCGCCCCAGCCACATCCAGCAAATCCAATAACACCGGCGTATCCACCGGATCCGGCCCATCATCAATCGTCAACCACACCGCCCCTCCTCCCACCGGCAAACCCCTCACCTGAGGCCCCCACCACTCACACCCCGGCCAAAGCGTCGCATAAAGCCACGGCCAATGCGCAGACGCCAGCAACCCCAGCATCACCCAGCCACTTCCCCACCCGCCCACGAACAAACCCAGCACCAACCAAGGCACCAACCAGTTCCAAAGCAAAATCCCGCGCCGCAAAGTCACGAAACACCTTAAGCCTCGCGACACACGACTTCAAGAATGGGTAACCGGGCAAAGATTTACCCGGTACCCAAAACTTCGCTGGCTCACAACGGAGCCGAAACCACTATTCCTGGGCCGCAGCCCCGCCGCCCGCTTCGTGGTCAACTTCCACGCAACGCTGAAGCGCCTCGAGGAATTCCTCAGCTACTTCCATTGGCAACATGATCGTGTCACGGCGTCCGCGCACGTCTTCAGTGATCTTGATAAAGCGACCCCGATCATTCTCTTTGAGATCCAGAAAGAAGATCTTCCGGTCGCTGACAATTTTTTCAGAGTGCATTGGCGGCGCTCCGCGCCGTTCGTCGTCGTATTCGTAATTCCCCATTCCTTTTTCCTCCTCGGTTCCAGATGTTTAACTTCAAATGAAGCGCGTTACTTGCGTCTTCAGGTGAGAACTTAAAACCTGTCCCCCGCTTGTCAAACCCTCTCTCACACAGAAAGTCATTTGCATCGTTCCCACCCTCACATTTTAAAGTCATTCCCCCAATCGAGGTCCCTTGTTATCCGGAGCAAATGCTCCGGGGACCTACCCAAACAAAACAAGTGGCGGAGCGGACGGGGCTCGAACCCGCGACCTCCAACGTGACAGGCTGGCGTTCTAACCGACTGAACTACCGCTCCTCACCAATTTTGTTGGGACGGAGATCATAGCGGAGTGAATGGATCTGGCAAATGGAAACTTCATTTTGCAGACAGTTTTTGGGACTAGCCTCAGCCCCACATGCCAGATTGCCCCCTCAAGATCTGGCCGATTGAGATCATGCTTTTCAACAGACTCCTTAGTTCAGAGAAATGCATCGGCTCGATCGGTCTTGAACCTTGAACCAGCTTCACCCGATGCAGAAAGCGGGCTTCGTGGTTGAACCATGCAAGGATTGATCAGCCGTGCATCTGTGACGATTTTGACATTTCCTTGCCACCATCTTGCCTGCTTGATGGGTGAGTCTATAAGCTTTCGCTTCTCATGCTGCCAGCCTCCACCTCGTCCTCGTCCCCCGCTGCCAACCTCCTCGGCACCATCAACTCATTGGTACAGGACACCCAAGTGGACGTAACGCGGTTGATCTACATGCTTTATCAAGACGTCGAGCAGCAAATCAACCGCGCAGATTTGAAGGCGCAGCTAACGCTGAGCACCTCCGCACTTCTGATGGCCATGATTGTGAAGATGGGGCCGGGGTTGCGTCTGCAGGACTGGGCGGGCATGCAGATCTTTGAACAGATCGTACTCGTCTTCTATGCCCTGTTTCTTGTGTCGATGAGCTTCGCTTTCGGCTGTGGCATCGCTGCCGCCTTTCCTCGCGCCGTCAAAAAAACATCTGACAGCAACCTTCATCCCAACCTCTACTTCTCAGGCCAGATCATTCAAATGAATGGCGATGAGTATGCTGATCTGTTCTGCAAGCAGTCCAATGATGGGGTCAAACGCTCGGTGCTAGGACAGATTCATTCGAAATGCATCGTGCTTGAGGCCAAGCTGCACAATGTGCGCAAAGGCATGTTCGGCCTAGTGCTGTCCCTCATCTTCTGGATTGCCGCGCGCCTGGTACTTTTGATGGGCAACGGCTTCCATGCATAGGATTCAAGCGCGTACTCCCCATCAACTTCAGCCGCCCAAGGACCTGACAGGAAAAAAGTTCTTTACGGGGTAGGCTCGGCCTGGCGTGGAGCGAGGACAACCTAGTCAAAAAAGTGCCCCCGCGATCCAGGCACAGAGCTCGCCCCGAATTCGGGCAGCGGACGCTGATACCAGCGATGATAAAGCCAGGCTCGCAAAGCGACGAATGCCACTGGCTCAGATGACCTCAGCCTTTCTTCGCCAGAAAAGGCTTACTGGCTTGCCATCGCCTGATGCCAAAGTTCGCCAGCCTCTTTCTTTCAGTTAGCGAAGGTTAACCTGGTGCCACTTCAACATCCTGGATGCTGCAGCAT
>JAIYDW010000203.1 GCA_027487315.1 Verrucomicrobiaceae bacterium
CTCCTGCATCCGCCGCGAAAGCTCTGGCGACTCACTCGACCCCGGCGGCAGCTCAAACACCAGCTCCTCCGCCGCCGCATACGCCGTCTCATACGCCACCGGCAAAGGATAATCCGACTCCCGCAGCAAATGAATCGTCCCGCACAAAAAAACCTTCCCACCCTGGGCCGACTCCGCCACCCAAACACACCCCTTGTCCCCCGCCACCACGCTCAGGCGCCCGCACCCGCAGCACAGGAGAGAAATTGCAATCAAAGTCAGAGAAGGAATAGTCACCTCGCCACCGTTGCATGGCAGCCCACCCACCCGCAATCTCATTTCCCGCAAATGCGCCTTCGCCTCCCATCGCTTCATCGCCTCCTCGCCATCACCGCCTGGCTCACCCTCACCTGCGCCGCGCAGCAGGCCCCCACCCTCCGCACCTGGACAGATGTCCAAGGCCGCAAGGTCGAAGCCTCTTTCGGCGGCCTCCTCGACACCTCCGTCCAGCTCATCCTCAAAGACGGCAAAATCGTCCCCTTCCCCCTCGCCCAGCTCAGCCCCGAAGACCAAGCCTTCGCCAAAAAGCAACCCGCTACCCCCGCCGCCACCGCCGCCCCCACACCCCCACCCTCCACCACCCGCCTCCCCCCCTCCAAACGCACCTGGCCGGACAAAGTCGAAGTCGCCACCCGCACCATGGAGAAACTCCAGCTCGTCCTCGAGGAACCCCAAAACCGCAAATTCATCTACCAGACCGACTCCTTCGAATTCATGTCCCAGGACAAACTCGCCGGCAGCGTCATGACCGAAATCGCCCGCACCTTCGAAGCCACCCGCCTCCTCGTCTCCGCCCTCCCCTGGGGCATCGTCTGCACCCCACCCGCCCCCCTCGAACGCTACCAGGCCGCCCTCTACGAAACCCGGGAGGACTACACCAACAACGGCGGCCCCGCCAACTCCGGCGGCGTCTACGACAGCGGCGACATGATCTTCAAAATCCCCTTCCCCAGCCTCGGCCTGGAGATGCGAGGCAAAACCTGGTTCAAAAACGAAAACTTCCGCAATGACACCCTCGTGCACGAAATCACCCACCAGATGATGCACGACTACCTCCGCTTCCTCCCCAAATGGATCATCGAAGGCACCGCCGAATACACCGAATTGATCCCCAACAACGCCGGCACCTTCCGCATCGGCAGCCACAAAACCGGCATCAAAGAACACGTCGACCAAAGCACCCGCAACGGCACCCCCATCGACCTTGGCTCCATCAAAGCCCACCTCACCATGAATCGCGAACAGTGGGACACCAAAGCCACCGACGCCTACGCCATGCGCACCCTCTACCTCCGCTCCTCCCTCCTCGTTTACTACTTCAATCACCTCGACGGCACCGGCAAAGGCGAGCGCTTCAACGACTTTTTTGAGAGCGTCCACGGCGAAGTCCAGGCCCTCCAAACCTTCTTCGCACACCCCGGAGTGAAGCGCTTCCCCGGCGGTCGCTTCACCTATCCCGCGGGCGTCAAACCACCCGACATGGACCCCACCACCGCCCCCTTCAAACACCTCGACAAACTCATCGCCGACCGCCCCTACGCCCAGCTCGCCACCGAAATCACCGAAGCCTACCGCAACATCGGCATCAAACTCACCGCCACCGAGTAGCCCCCAGGCCTCCCCCCGTTCTGTAGTCCCGCCTTTAGGCGGCTCCCCCATCTTCCATCTCCCATCTCCGGCGGCCCCGCAGCCTCCCCCGATCCCTCCCAGGTCATCGCCGCCATGAAGCCCGGGACCGCCGCGCGCCAGAGTGTGCGTCTCTCCCTAGGTTTGTCGAATTCATCGGATGATATCGACCCAAATTTGTGTGAACTTGGCAAGCTGGTCGTTTCTCTAGCAGGCCGCTCAATCATGAAAGATACCTTTGCCGTCCTCAATCAAATGCATGCCGATGGTGTAATCGGGCGATATGCCATTGGCGGGGCGGTGGGGGCGACGTTCTATCTGGAACCCGTCGCCACGCTGGATGTGGACGTGTTTGTTGTGCTCTCACAAGCATCCAACAGCCCTCTGATTACACTTGAACCCTTGTATCACTACCTCCTGCCTCGGGGCTACATGATTGAGGGCGAATACATCATCATTGGCGACTGGCCCGTTCAGTTTCTTCCGCCCTCTGGGCCATTGGAAGAGGAGGCCATTGAGCAGTCAGCAGAGCAGCACGTCGACGGAATCCCAGTCTGGGTCATGACCGCCGAACATCTCGTCTGCATCGCGCTCAGGCTCGGGCGAGCCAAGGACTTCGCCCGCATTCTCCAATTCATTGAAGCGGGTGTGCTCGACACCGCCAAGCTGGAACCGATCATGATACGACACGGACTCCTGGACAAATGGGAGAACTTCGAGAAACGTTTCCTCAATCCTGACAACCTATGAGCGAATGGATCCAACGCCTCATCCAAAGCAAACGCGCCTACCGCTCCAAACTGGCCACCCTGCCTTTTGAGGAGAAAATCATCCTTCTAGGTCAGCTAAGACAGCGAAGTCTTCTCATCCAAGCCGCGAAACACCAACGCAGGACCGATGAATCTTGACCGATAAACAGGCCCGGCGGCTGCTTCTCCTACCCCTCCGTTCTGAGCTCACCCGACATGGAACCCACCACCGCCCCCTTCAAACACCTCGACAAACTCATCGCCAACCGCCCCTAGGCTTGGACATCCTGACGTTACTCCGAAAGCCTTCCCCACGTTTGGCGTCATACGGCTTGCTAATGCGAAGAATGATCTGGATGCCTTGTCGTCTGCATGTATTGAAAATGACCGGCCCTCGGTCGCCAGCCAACTTGGCTGTTAGTAAGCAACCATTTCAAAAACCACCAGCTCCGCATTCTCTTCGTTTAACCCCTATTCGAACAACTAGACCACAAAAAATCCAATTCATGATCGGCGATTCCATCATCATTGCACTTTATGCCTTAGGCGTTGTGGCTACCGCTCATTTTGCAGGCATAGGTGCAGGTGGCGTATTGGTCTTGGGAGCACTCATTGGAATTGCCCTTTGCTTCTTTCTGCGCCGCACTTCGTTCGCTAGCCGCTCACTAATCTTATTTCTCGCCATAGGGATATTCACATTCCTGAAGATCCAGATGCGAATCTAAACAAGGTTTGTCACACACGAATGACCAACATCAAGCAGCTTGTATTCTCGGATTTTCGTGGACTGCCTGCCTTAACAATGAACAAACACGACCATCCACGACTTAACAAAGTCACGTCAATACTTGCCTCGTTAGGGATTGCGTTGGTTTCCGTCGCCTGTGTTGGCTGCCTCAAACCAACACCCGCAAAGATCGCTGGTGGGTACACTCGAAAGGACGGTCCACTCGTCGAGAACATCGTATTACACACCAACGGCACGTTTGACCAAACAGTTCATTATTCAGGTGGTGAGAATTACCAAGTGAACGACAAATGGTCCAATGACGGTCACCAAGTGCAATTCATGCGCCTCTACATCACGCGAGACATAGAATCATCCAAAGTCTTGTCCCCACCCGAGCCCAGACACAGAGTAAACTTCATGTGGGAAAAAGGCGTTCTGGCCAAAAACCCAGACCAGGGATACGTCTTGCGACTAAAGTAGCACCCACCTCTCGAATCAATTCAGAGCAGCAAGACGCATCACCCTATTGGTCCACTTCACCCAAGCGCGACTCCAGCCTCACCACCTGCGCCTCCCTCCCAGGACTAAACCCCAGCGTCACCTTCCGCTCCCCATCGCGCAGGTGCACCAGATTGATCTGATCATCATGCACCTCGCAAAAAGCCGCCTGCCGCAGCTTCACCCCATCCAATCCACCCGGCAGCGACACCTCAAAGTGCAACAGCACCAGCTCCCCATCCACATGGTGCCCGCTCGCCTCCTTCGACTCCCGACCCACCCAGGAAAAAGCCGCCCTCCCCGCCGCCTCGCTCTCAATCAAAATCGACCGCTCCAAATACCCCAGGATCATCGCATCAACCACCTCCCGGTCCGCCCCATCCAAAGCCACCTGGCGCCCAGCCCCCGCCATCAACGCCCGCTCCAAATCCCCCGCGTGCACACTCACCGTCACCTCCAGCATCCCCGTCTCCTTCCGGAACACCGCCTCCATCACCGAATCATGCCCCGGATGCCCCAGCACCACCATCGGCAGAACCGCCATCAAAAACAAACAAGCCCCTCTCACTTCGACACCTCCTTCGCCTTCTTCACTTCTTCCTTCTTCACCTCTTCCTTCTTCTCTTTCTCATCTTCCTTCTCCGGCTTCGTCACCTCCCGCATCGGATTCTTCGCCTTCTCCTCCTTATACAACTGAAACGGCGTCTTCAACAATCGCCGCGGCCAGTGATTGTTTTCCACATCGCAATCCGCCAACTCCTCCCGCGGATCAAACGTCACCGACTTCAACACCTTCTTCGTCACGATCAACTTGCTCGTCTTCTTCGTATTGAATCGCCAAATCTCAGCCGGCAGCTTCATCTCCTCCGTCGTCCCATCTTCAAAGTCCAACTTCAAAATCAAAGGCATTACCAGCCCCCCCACATTGCTGAACTCCACCAAATAAAAATTCCGCTTCGTCTTCAACAACGCCGGATCGATCTTCTCCTCCTTCAACTCCTTCAACAACGTCTCAAACTTCTTCCGATCACTCGGCAGCACCTTCGATTCATCAAACGAATCGTAAAAATCCGCCAACTCCGGAAACCGGTCCACCCGCTTCGGCAGCGCCTCATTCAGCGCCCTCGTCGTAGTCGTCGGCCGCTCGTCCTTCTCCTTCTTCGCCTTCGGCTTCTCGATCTCCGGATCACGCGTGTCCAACTGCAACCACTTCACCTGGTCGATCGACACATCCACATGGTCCACACTGTAAAACCAACCCCTCCAAAACCAGTCCAAATCAATCCCGCTCGCCTCCTCCATCGTCCGGAAAAAATCCGCCGGCGTCGGCCGCTTAAACATCCACCGCCGCGAATACGTCTTGAAAGCCTGATCAAACAACTCCCTCCCCAGCACATGCTCTCTTAAAATGTTGAGCGCCACCGTCGGCTGCCCATACGCATTCGGCCCCAAATCCGCGATCGACTCCGAGTTCGTCATCACCGGCACCCGATCCGCCAGCCGCATGTAATCCACCAGCGACCGCTCATCTCGCCGATGCTTCCAGTCTTTCTCCCAGGCCTCCTCCGCCAGATACTCCACAAACGAATTCAACCCCTCATCCATCCACGTCCACTGCCGCTCATCCGAATTCACAATCATCGGAAAATAGTTGTGCCCCACCTCGTGAATCACCACCCCGATAAGACCATACTTCGTCCGCTCCGAATACGTCCCATCCTCCTCCGGCCTCGGACCGTTGAAACTCACCATCGGATACTCCATTCCCCCCACCGGCCCGTTCACCGACCACGCCACCGGATACGGATACGCAAACGTGAACTTCGAATACACCTCAATGGTATGCGCAATCGCATGCGTCGAATACTTGTCCCACAGCGGCATCCCCTCCTTCGGATACAAAGACATCGCCATCACCGGCGGCCGATACATCCGATCTTGAATCCCCCCCTTCCGCTCCGGTGTCGGCGGATGCGTCGCCCCCGTCACCGCCATCGCATCCCAGACAAACTTCCGCGACGACGCAAACGCAAAGTCCCGCACATTCTCCGCCTTGAATTCCCAGGTCTTCGTCTTCTTAGACTTCTTCTTCTCAGCCGCCTTCGCCTCCTCCGGCGTCACAATAAACATCGGTTTCTTGAACGCACCCCTCGCCTTCTCCAACCGCTCCCGCTGCACCTCGCTCAAAACCGCCTCCGCATTCTGCAGCACCCCCGTCGCCGCCGCCACATGATCCTCCGGCGTCGTCAACCGCACCACGTAATCCCCAAACTCTAACGTGAACTCACCCGTCCCCAAAAACTGCTTGTTCAACCAGCCACCGTAATCCGTATACGCCGCCATCCTCGGAAACCACTGCGCAATCGTATAAATGCAGTTCCCGTCCTCTTCAAAAAACTCATACCCCGTCCGCTCCTTCAGCCGCTTCGCATCATTGATCGGAAAGCTCCACTCAATGTTAAACTCAAACTTCCCACCGCCCGCCAAAGGCTCCGGCAAATCAATCCGCATCATCGTCTTCACGATCTGATAGCTCAACTCAGCCCCGCTCACATCCGTCACCCCGGACACCTTCATCGTCCCGTCATATTCCTCCTGCGCTAAGATCCGATCCAGCGCCGAGTACGAAAACTTCGACGGCTCCACACCCCTCTTGATGTTCGGTGCCTGCCTCGAATCCGCCAGATGCCCCTGGTAATTCTGATCCAGTTGCACCCAAAGATACGTCAGCGTGTCCGGCGACGCATTGTGATACGTCACCTTTCCCTTCCCACTGATCGTCCGCTTCTCATCATCCAGCGTCACATCGATGTCATAGTCCGCCCGATTCTGCCAATAAGCCGCCCCCGGCGCTCCCGACGCAAGCCTCTGCGCCCCCGGCGTCGGCAACATCTGATCCAACTGCTGAAACTTCTCCACCGGACTCCCCGGCTGCGCCCCAAAACCCGCCAAAGGCACCTGCCCAACGGCGAACACCACACCGCAAATCCATCGAGAAACAGTCATCATAAAAACAAGTCTTCCCTTCAAGGGGTGCCGACTTTCCACCCACTGTCCACCAGCTTTTCTCACTTCAAGCGCACCCAAGTCGCCCCCCACCCACCCGTCTCCGCACTCGCCGGCCACTCCATCCCCTCCACCTCCGGCAGCGTCTCCAGCAATCGATGCACCCCCGTCCGCAACGCCCCCGTCCCCTTCCCATGAATCACCCGCACCCGCTTCAACCCCAGCTTCACACACTCCCCCAAATAATCGCGAATCAGATCCGACACCTCATTCGGCCGAAACGTGTGCAAATCCAGCTCCCCGGTGATCGGAATTTCGACCGGTCCCTCCGGCAACCAATCATCCGACTCTTCCCCCATCCCAATCAATGCGCCTCCTTGCGATGTTCCCCCAGCACATCACGCCCAAAGTCCCCGTCAAAATCACGCCACACGCAGTGCACGTGGTTCGCCCCATTCTGCACATTGTCATACTCCAGCAAAAACGTCGCCCCCTGCACCCGATAATAATGCGGTTCCCCCAACTCCTTGCCCCCAGCCCACACAAAACTCATCGGCCCGCTGTTCTCGATCTCCTGCCACGCCGACTCCGCAATCTCGGGCTTCAGCCGATCCAAATACTCCCGCACCAACCGGTGCAGCATCGCCCGCTGCCCCACCGTCATCTCCGCCTCCGAAAGCCCCGCCGGATCCAAAGGCTTCACCACCTTCTCCGCCGCCGTCAGCATCTCCTTCGGCGCCTCATCACTGAACTTCGCCTTCGCAAACTGCTCCGCCGTCAGAGCCTTCACCAGCGACCTCCCACACTCCTCCTCCACACCCAGCACCCGCAAACCCGCCAACGGCCCCTCCTTCACCTCTCCCGGATTCGTCCCGAAAAAACTCGGCGTCGCCCGCAGCACATTCCCGTCCTTCACCGTGAAGTTCATCGACAAATGATGCCCCTCAATCCGCCACCCCCACGTCCCCTCATTCGATGGCTCACCAAAAATCGAAACAAAATACATCTCCGGATCACGCTTCGCCCGCACCTCCGACCGCTTCGGCTCCTCCTGCGTCGCCCCCTCCATCTGGTAGAGCACCTCCTCCAGGCTCATGATCGTCACCGCCTTCAAAACACCGCTCTCCCCAAGCCCCGTCGTCATCAGCGCCTGCGCCAGCAACCGCTGCTGCGGCTTCATCTCCTTCATCGGCAACCCCACCCGCACCCGAGGAATGAAATGCCAGTTCTCCCGCTCCTCACCCGCAAACGGAAACATCGCCTTCCCTTTCTGTTCCGCATCCAACGTCCCCAAAAACGCCTTCGCCACCTCCGCCATCTGATGCCCGGCATCGTGTCCCGACACCTGACTCACCCCTCCACCAACACCCAACAACAAAACCAAAGGCAAATGACGAAAAACTGCTTTCATAAAGATAAATCCCGCAAACCGGGCTAAGCCAACGTCAGCCGCCCCCCTTTTTTGTCATTCGAATCAAACAAATCACCGCGAAATCACTACAGACGTTGACACACCAAGCCGCTTCACAGTAATTTCGAACTCCTCACATTAAAAAAACAAACAATCACCCCGGCGCCCCCGCCCTCAAAGACCCCCACTTTCTGCATGTATTCCAACGAAGAGTATCTCCTCGAACTGCTTCAAGAATCTGGCCTCCTGGAAGAACGCGATATCGCCCAGGCCCAGTCCAACAAGAAGCCCAACGATTCCACCCTGGAATTCCTCATCAAAAGCGGCACCATTTCTGACGAACAGGTCGCCCAGTCCGTCGCCGTCAATTCCGGCATGGAATACGTGGACCTCCACGGCTACACGCCCCATCCGGGCATGAAGGAGCTCATCTCCGTCGACATCGCCCTCAAATACAAGGTCGCTCCCCTCGGCGTCAACGGCAGCACCCTCCAGGTCGTCGTCGCTGACCCCTACGACTTCGAAACCCTCGACTCCCTCCCCCACGTCCTCCAGCCCGACATCGAGTTCTTCTGCTCGACACCGAATCTCATCAAGACCCTCATGGCCAACATCTATGGCAATGAGGCCGTCATGGGCGGCGGCATGCGCATCGGCGGCGCCCTCACCGAAGGCGATGACGCCCCCATCATCAAACTTTGCACCAACCTCCTTATGGAGGCGTTCAAAAACCGCGCGTCCGACATCCACATCGAGCCCCTCGAAAAAGACGTCCGCGTCCGCTACCGCATCGACGGCGTCCTCCACGACGTCGAACACCACCCCAAACGCCTCCTGGCCGCCATCATCAGCCGCGTCAAAATCATGACCGGCACCATGAGCATCGATGAAAAACGCGTCCCCCAGGACGGCCGGATCCAAATGCAGTTCGGCGACAAACAGCTCGACCTGCGCGTCTCGATGATCCCCACCAACAACGGCGAATCCGTCGTCATGCGGGTGCTCGACAAAAGCAGCCTCACCCTCGGCCTCTCCGACCTCGGCTTCCTCTCCGACGACCAGTCGACCTTCGAGCGCCTCATCACCCTCCCAGACGGAATCGTCCTCGTCACAGGCCCCACCGGCTCCGGTAAAACCACCACTCTCTACGCCTGCCTCAACTTCATCAACCGCCCTGACCGCAAGATCATCACCGTTGAAGACCCCGTCGAATACGAACTCGCCGGCATCAACCAGGTCATGGTCAAAGAGGACATCGGCATGAGCTTCGGTGCCGCCCTCAAAGCTATCCTCCGTCAAGCCCCCAACATCATCATGATCGGGGAAATCCGGGACTTGGAGACCGCCTCCATCGCCATCAACGCTTCCCTCACCGGTCACTTGGTGTTCTCCACCCTCCACACCAACGACGCCCCCGGCGCCGTCGCCCGTCTCACCGACATCGGCGTCAAACCCTTCCTCATCGCCTCCGCCGTGCGCGGCATCCTCGCCCAGCGCCTCCTGCGGAAACTTTGCATGTCCTGCAAATCCCCCACCACCCTCAACGAACGCGAATTGCGCGCCCTCGGTCTCGATGCCGCTCAAATGATGAATGCCAACGTCATGGGCCCCGTCGGTTGCAACAAATGCAACCAAATGGGCTTCCGTGGCCGAATGGTCATCGCCGAAATCTTCGAAATCGACGACGAAGTCCGCGGCATGGTGAACGAACAACTCACCACCCCCCAACTTCGCCGCCGCGCTCGCCAGCTCGGCATGCGCACCCTCCGCGAGGACGGCATCCGCAAAGTCCTCGCCGGCATGACCGCCGCCGAAGAAGTCATCGAAGCCACCATGTCGGACGCCGAGTAAGCCTCTTCCCCCTCCACCTTTCTTCCCCTTCTCACCCCCTCTTACCCCCATCTCATGACTCCTCAAAACGTAGTGGACATGCTCGAAGGCCGCGGCGTCATCGACAAAGACCAGGCTTACGACATCAGCCAGGATGCCGTCAAAAACGGCAAAGACGTCCTCCAAGTCCTCCTCGACTATGGCGTCTACAACAACGAAGACGAATTCTGGGCCACCGTCGCCGAAGAAATCGGCGCCGAACACTTCGACCTCGCCGAATTCACCCCCCCGCCCTCCGTCATCCAACTCATCCCCCAGGGCATGGCCCGCCTCTACGGCGCCTTCCCCATCACCCTCGACGGCCAGGGCCTCCATGTCGCTTTCACCGACGCCCTCAACCCCCAACTCGTCGAAGACCTCCGCTTCTCGCTCGACAAAAACATCGTCCCTGTCGTCGCCCGCCGCAGCCAGGTCCAGGCCCTCATCGACAAAGCCTACGGCACCGGCATGCCCTCCGTTGAGGAAATCTTCGGCAACCTCGCCAAGCAAACCGCCAACAGCCCCGAAGCCGAAGCCAACTCCGCTCCCATCGTCAAGTTCGTCGACCTGGTCATGACCCAGGCCATCAAGGAACGCGCTTCCGACATCCACTTTGAACCCTTCGAAACCGAATTCAAAATCCGTTACCGCGTCGACGGTGCCCTCTATGAAATGGCACCCCCTCCCGTGCACCTCGCCAACCCGGTCATCTCCCGGATCAAGGTCATGGCCAACATGAACATCGCCGAACGGCGTGTCCCTCAAGACGGTCGCATCATGACTGTCGTCGACGGCAAACCGGTCGACATGCGCGTCAACTCCCTCCCCACCCAGCACGGCGAATCCGTCGTGCTCCGGGTCCTCGACCGCTCCTCCGTCAATCTGGACCTCGAACACCTCGGCATGCCCGGTTTCCTCTTCGACTACATCGTCGAAACCATCAGCAAGCCCAACGGCATCTTCATCGTCACCGGCCCCACCGGTGCCGGCAAAACCACCACCCTCTACGCCGCCCTTCGCCGCATCAACACCGTCGACTGTAAACTCATCACCGCCGAAGACCCCGTTGAATACGAGCTCGACGGCATCATGCAGGTTCCCGTCAACGAAGCCGTCGGCCTCACCTTCGCCCGCGCCCTCCGCGCCTTCCTCCGCCAAGACCCCGACCGCATCATGGTCGGAGAAATGCGCGACGTCGAAACCGCTCAAATCGCCATCCAAGCCTCCCTCACCGGTCACTTGGTCCTCAGCACCCTCCACACCAACGACGCCGCCGGGGCCGTCACCCGTCTCGTCGACATGGGGGTCGAACCCTTCCTCGTCTCCGCCACCCTCGAAGGTGTGCTCGCCCAACGTCTCCTCCGCACCATCTGCAAAAAGTGCCGCGCCCCCTACGAACCCAGCCAGCACATTCTCAATCAACTAGGCGTCTCCTCCTCCGATCTCGGTGGCAAACAGTTCTATACCGGCGGCGGTTGCCCCGCTTGCGGCAACAGCGGCTACAAAGGCCGCAAAGGCATCTACGAACTGCTGGATGTCACCGACCCCATCCGTGACCTTATCACCGAGAAAGCTCCCACCCTCGTCCTCAAACAAAAAGCCATCGAACTTGGCATGGTCCCTCTCCGCGAAGACGGCCTGCGCAACATCTATGATGGCGAAACCACCGTCGAAGAAGTCCTCAAGTACACTTAAGCTCCCTCAGTGACGAATTTGCCTCACTCTCCCGCATTTCTTGGTGGACAGAGGCGAACTCATCCCGCTATTCTAAAATTCCCTATTTTCACCTACGTCTCCCGAAAAATCCCTTTTTATGCCGAAGTTCCACTACATCGCCCTTGACCAAAATGGACAGGAAACCGCGGGTGTCATCGACGCCGCCTCGGACGCTGATGCCATCAATCAGCTTCGGCAAAGCCAACTCTATCCCACCCAGGTCGTCCAAGAGGGCAAAGGCGACATCTCTGCCATCAAGAAAAAGTCCAAGTCCGGCTCCTCCAAAGGCAAAGGCAAAGCCGCCGCGGCCGGCAACCCCGCAAGCCTCAAGGTCAAAGGCAAGACCCTGATGATCTTCACCCGCCAGCTCGCGACACTCATCGACTCTGGCCTCCCCCTCCTCCGCGGCCTCACCGTTCTCGGTCGCCAAGAGGTCAACCCTCAAATGAAGCGGGCCGTCACCACCATCTCGGACAACGTCCAAACCGGCTCCACCTTCTCTGAAAGCCTTTCCCAGTTCCCCAAGGTCTTCAACAAGCTCTACGTCAACATGGTGAAGGCCGGTGAGCTCGGCGGTGTGCTCGAAATCGTCCTCAACCGTCTCGCCGAATACCAGGAAAAGGCCCAAAAACTCAAGAACAAGGTCGTCGCCGCCATGGTGTATCCGCTGATCGTGATGTTCATCGCGGTCGCCATCATGGTCTTCCTCATGCTCGTCATCGTTCCCCGCTTCGAACAAATCTTCGAAGACATGCTCGGTTCGAAGGACAAACTCCCTGGCCTCACCAAGATGGTCATCGGTTTCTCCCGCTGGATGGGCGACAACATCTTCTACATCATCATCGTCTGTGCCGTCTCCTACGTGGCTTGGAAACTCTTTTCCAACACCAAAGGCGGACGCCTCACCATCGACCGTTGGAAACTCAAGATGCCCCTCTTCGGTGACGTCCAAAGAAAGACCGCCATCTCCCGTTTCACCCGCACCCTCGGAACCCTCGTTACCTCCGGCGTCCCCATCCTCCAGGCCCTCAACATCACCAAGGAAACCGCCGGCAACGTCGTCGTCTCCGACGCCATCACCAAAGTCCATGACGCCGTCAAAGAAGGTGAATCCATGGTCGGTCCGCTCGAAGCCTCACAAGTCTTCCCTCCCATGGTGATTTCCATGGTCGACGTCGGTGAAGAAACCGGGCAACTACCCGAGATGCTTCTGAAAATCGCCGATGTCTACGAGGACGAAGTCGACAACTCCGTCTCCGCCCTGACTTCCATGTTGGAACCCTTGATGATCGTCATGCTCGCCCTCGTCGTCGGCACGATCGTTATGGCACTCTTCCTGCCTCTCATCCAGGTCATCCAAGGTCTCAGCCAAGGCGCAGCGGGTTAACCGCCCGCCTCCAGGGCACCTCCCCCAACCCTCATCGCATTCGCCTACCCATGTCCATCCCCTCTCTCAAGCCTCGCTCAGCCGGCTTCACCCTGATCGAACTGCTGGTCGTCATCGCCATCATCGCTCTGCTCGCCTCCCTCACCATCGGCGCTTTCAGCTACGCGACAGCGGCGGCGGGTCGCAACCGCACCTCCGCCACGCAAGCTGCGATCATGTCCGGCCTTGAGCGTTACAACGCGGACTTCGGTGAGTATCCAGCCCCATCCGCACCTACAAGCACCGGCACTTTCAACAACATCTCCTACATCGCCGGCGGCGCCGAAATGCTCTACCAAGCCCTCAGTGGCGATGGAACAAGCGCCATCGAACTGGCAACGGGTGGTGGCGTGCAATCCGACGGTCAAGTGACTGACCAAGAGGCCGCCAACATCAAGATGACAGACATGCCTAAAGACATATGGCTCCTGGTGAATGGACGTTACTACATGGTCGACGGTTTCCGGAAGCCCTTCCAATACACCAAAGGTGGCCAACCTGATGCCGTAAACCCCACCTACGACCTCTGGTCCTTCGGTCAGGATGAGTCAAACACCCAGGAAGTCTCCGTCGCAATGAAGACCAACCCGCAGGTCAATTCCAAGTGGATCATCAACTGGTAACCCCAGCCCAAAGTACCCGCCATCGCTCCGCGTGACGCCCCGTCCCAGTCACCACCCTTGACAGCAGGTTTTTCCATCGAAACATTGGTTTCCTCCCGTTTCCAATGTCATTACCCATCTCTCAAACCCGCGTAGCCATCCTCGGCGGCGGTCCCTGCGGTCTCTACGCCGCCCGCGTTCTCTCCCGTGCCGGCATCGCCGTCACCGTCCTCGACAAAGGCGCACGCCCCGGTGGCCTCGCCACCAGCCATCAACGCGGCAACAACTGGTATGACATGGGCTGCCACATGCTCCATGAGTTCGACAACGAAATCTATCAGGACATGATGGCCCTCATGGGAGACGAAAGCATCCCCGTCCAACTCGACGCCAAAATCCGCTGGGCCGGCTCCTTCTACCGCTACCCCCTCCAATTTCAGGACATGATCCGTGGCATCCCCCCCGCCACGCTCATCTATTACTGCCTCGGCCTTTTCGCCGCCCAAATCCGCAGCTCCCTCGTCCCCTGGACCCCAAAAAACGCTGAAGAAGCCCTCATGATGCTCTACGGCCACCCCCTCTATGAATTCTTTTTCAAAGACTTCACCCACCGCTACTGGGGCATCCATCCCAGCCAACTCTCCGCCACCTTCATCACCACCAAAATGCCCCGCCTCAGCGCGGTCGACGTCATCAAACGCGCCCTCGGCAAAATAGGCATCAAAGACCGTTCCGTCAAAGCCGTCGATAGCGCGTTGCTCGACGAAACACTCCACTACTCACGCACCGGCGCGGAAGCCATGCCCCGCCACATCGCCAAAGCCGTCACCGCCGCCGGTGGCCAAATCATTCAAAACGCTGAGGTCACCCAACTCATCCACAACCCGGACACCGGTCGTGTCACTCACGTGCAATACCATCACGAAGGTGCCGACCACACGCTCGCTTGCGACGAATGCATCAGCACCATCCCCATCCCGCACCTCCTCCTGCGCGCCTCCCCGCCTCCCCCCGATCCCGTCCTCACTGCCGCCAGTGAGATTCGCTACAAACCCATCGCCATCTACGGTCTTCTGGTCAAAAAAACCAAATGCATCGACGGCCTCTACATCTACTACCGCGACCGTGCCTTCCACCGTGTCGGCGAGCCCAAGAACGCCGGTCTCATCGTCAATCCCCCTGACCACACCGTCCTCATTGTCGAAACCACCTGCGAGATCGGCGATCCAAAATGGAACGCCACGCCTGATGCCAAAGATCAAATCTTCGCCGACCTCGAACTCGAAAACATCTGCCACCGCGACGACATCGTCGAAACCCACATCCTCCATAGCGAAACCGGTTACCCCCTCTTCTCCCTCGGCTTCGAACCCCATCTCGAACAACTCAAATCCTGGATCGCCAGCATCTCCAATCTCCAATCAGTCGGACGCCAGGGCGGCTTCACCTACCCCAACATGCACTCCGCCATGCGCATGGGCGCAAAAGCCGCAGACGCTGCCCTCAAACGCCTCACCGCCGCCTGAACGCGATGCCAAACGCCTCACCTCATCTCGCCGCCATCGTAGCCATGGCCTCCAACCGCGTCATCGGTCGCGACGGCACCCTCCCCTGGCACTTCCCCGAAGACCTCCAATTCTTCAAACGCACCACCCTCGGTCATCCCATCCTCATGGGCCGTGCCACCTTCGAATCCATCGGCAGACCTCTCCCAGGACGCCAAAACATCGTCCTCAGTTCCTCCCTCGCCCCGCGTGACGGCATCACCCTCATTCGCTCCCTCGCCGACCTCCCTTCCGCCTGTCCCGATGCCCCAAAAATCTTCGTCATCGGCGGCGCTCGACTCTATCAGGAACTCCTCCCCGCCTGCTCCGAACTCTATCTGACCTACATCGACCAACCCCACGAAGGCGATACATTCCTCCCCCCCTTCGAGCATCTTTTTGATCTTGCAGAGACGCTCCAAAAGTCTCCTCCCTTGGAATTCAGGCGCTACATCCGCAAAACCCCTCCCCCACAGGGCTGACAAATCGCCCCACGTGCCCCTCCATCGCGGCAAAAAGCTTGCCTCTTCGCTCAAAATTTGAGACGAAAGATGCAACCCGTCGGCAAATCCCGCCGACTTCGACGCCATGACTGCCGACACCCCTCAACCCATTCCCCTCGAAACCTACGACCTCAAAGAAGGTCTCGTCTCCAGTGACCTCGGCCAGGCCAGCGTCGACGCCTTCGCCGCCGACTTCCAAGCTCTCCGCCACTTCGGCGAAAAACTCGGCAATGCCCTCGACATGAGCAACCCCTGGATGGGAGCCCTTCAAGAATCCGGTTACAGCGTCGCTTACTCCACTCCCGAAAAAGCCCTCGACACCCTCCCCCTCGGCAAAGGCGCCCGCGTCGGTCAGCGCGCCCTCCTTTTCGAGCTTCTCACCCTTATCACCGATCAGGATCCCGAAGCCTAAAACGCCACCTCCTCCTTCCATGCCTGCTAGCATCACCCCTTCCCTCCGCTCCGCCGTCGAACGCCTCAAACACGGTGGCTCCATCTCAGGCGCCTGCTTCGGCTGGCGTCGGCAATCCCTCCTCAATCTCACCCCCTATCAGGACTTCCGCGTCGACCGGCTCCTCGACCTGCTTAACGATGCCCGTGAGCACTTCAAAAATGGCGACCGCGAAGTCGACACCTTCTGGTTTGGATTCGACGGCGCCTTCCTTCTCGCCGTCTCTCATGGCGATTGCACCATCGCACTCATCCACACCCGCGCCCACGAAGTCGACTTCCTCAAAAAAGCCGCCCTCACCCTCCTCGACGATTGCCAACTCCTCATCGGCGCCCTCCTCAACCCGGGCGAAGATGAAGTCTCCGGCACGGACACCACTCACATCTTGGACGACAACACGAGCCATGGGGAAACCAATCTCATTCCCCGCAGCCTTTGAACGCTGAAAGGTTGCGCGTTCCCAGAGCGATCTATCCTCCCTTCCGTCGCACCATGACCTCGCCAACCTCTCCCGTCAGCCGCCGCCATTTCATCCACTCCGGAACCGCCACCCTCGCCGTTCCCACCATCCTCACCACCGCCGGGACCCTTCGCGCCCAGCAAAAAGCCGACTCCCAGGAAACCCTCAAAATCGGTCTCGTCGGCTGCGGCGGTCGCGGCACCGGCGCCGCCGCTCAAGCCCTCGGCGCGGACTACAACACCAAACTCGTGGCCGTCGCCGATGTCTTCTCCCCTCAGATCGACGGCACCATCAACACCCTCTCTCAAAAGTTCCCCGACCGGGTCTCAGTCGACCCCGACAAACGCTTCGTCGGTCTTGACGCCTACCAAAAACTCATCGCCTCCGGTGTCGACGTCGTCCTTCTCGCCTCCCCTCCCGGCTTCCGCCCCGTTCACCTCCAAGCCGCTGTCGATGCCGGCAAACACATCTTCTGCGAAAAACCCATGGCCGTCGACGCCCTAGGCTACCACCTCGCCATGGCCGCCGTCGAGAAAGCCAAACAAAACAAACTCAACCTCGTCGCCGGCTTCTGCTGGCGCTACAGCACCTCTCGAATCGAAGCCTTTCAAAAACTGCGTGACGGCGATATCGGCGAAATTCGCGGCATGTTCTCCACCTACTTCGCCGGCCCCGTCAAACCCATGGCCGAAGAAGCCGCCCGCACCCCCGGCATGAGCGACGTCGAATGGCAGCTTCGCAACTGGTACAACTACTCTTGGGCCTCCGGCGACAGCATCGTCGAACAAGCCGTCCACTCCGTTGACAAAATCTGCTGGGCCATGGGCGATACCCCACCAGAAGCCTGCGTCGCCACCGGCGGCCGCCAAATCCCCTCCATCGGCGGCAACATCTTCGACCACTTCCACGCCGCCTTCGACTGGGGCAAAGGCCTCGTCTGCCACCTCGGCTCCCGCCAAATCAAGGGCTGCCACAACGAAACCACCGACATCATCCACGGCGACAAAGGCACCCTCACCATTGGCAAAGGCAGCGCTCCCTTCATCGACGGCACCAAACGCTGGCGCTTCCGGGGTGAGGAGAAAAACATGTACGACCTCGAACATGACGCCCTCTTCGCCGCCATCCGCAGCGGCACCCCCATCAACGACGGCCCCCGCATGATGCTCTCCACCCTCGTCGGGATCCTCGGCCGCGAAGCCGCCTACACCGGCCAGCGCGTCACCTGGCAGCAAATCCTCGACTCCAAACAAGACCTCGCCCCCGACACCCTCGCCTGGGGCGACTCGTTCACCCCATCGCCCCTGCCTCAACCCGGAATCACCAAGTTCATCTGATCCCCACGATCTCTCTGGACGGAACCTCCCTCCTGGGCCTCTTTCCCAAGTGCCTGCCTCTCCTGAAGCCCTTCCTCTCGGCCCCGGCGTCGGGATCATCAAACACCACCCGTCCGGCCTCATCGCCCTGGACAAACCCCCCGGCATCCTCTCCCATCCCAACGGCCCTGAAGATCTCGCTCGCTCCCTGTTAAACACCCCCTACGACGACGCCCGCGAGTGCTACACCCTCCCGGACGGCCAGGACATTCACCTCATCCATCGCCTCGACTCCCCCACCTCCGGCGTCATCCTCCTCTCCACCAACGCCGCCCTCGCCGTCGAACTTCGTCGTAGTTTCCTCACTCGCGATGTCAAAAAAACCTACCTCGCCCTCGTCTTCGGCGTCCCCCGCCGCCGACAAGAAATCTGGGAAGACCACCTCCAAATCAAACGCGACGGCAGCCAACTCCGCACCCAGGCCAGATCCAAAGGCGAACCCGCCTCCTGTGACATGCGCCAACTCCAAATCATCACCGGCGTCCCCGTCTTGACCCTCCTCGAACTCACCCCCCACACCGGCCGCACCCACCAACTGCGTGTCCAATGCCAGAAACGCCGCCTCCCCATCGTCGGTGACACCACCTATGGCGACTTCGCCAAAAACCGCATCTTCGCCCAAAAAGCCTCCCAACCCCGCCTCTTCCTCCACGCCTCCTCCATTTCCATCCAACTCGGAAAACCCTTCACCACAGGCACCTTCACCGCCTCTTCCCCCACCCCAAAAGCCTTCCTAAAACCCCGCTGACAAAAAGTACCCATCACTGCTCCGCGTGATGGCCCGGCAGCGACCTGATACCCCCAAGCCCCCCTTGTCGTCTTCCAAAAGGAACCGGCTAACCCACGACTTGCCCACCTCGGATCAGAACAATCCAAGAGATCCAGTCGCTGTCGTCCCATAAGCGCAGGATCAGAGCATCCTCAAAGTTCTCTTCACCCGCTCAAAGGTAGCCATCATCCCGATCTCCAAAGTTCAGGATCCGCTGCCCCTCTGGGGCTCAGTGATCAAGCCTCACTCCACACCCCGATTGCTTAAGCATTCCAAACAATCAATATTAACAGATAATATGGAATATACAGAAAATTTGATTTACAATATTCAGATCGATCGTATTTTCCATAACGCGCACTTAGAGTTTTCCTTCCTCCCAGCTCATGAACCGCCGCCCCGCCTCCTGTTTAACCCCTAGATTCTCCGCTGGGTTCACGCGTCCCCGCCCCCTCATTGCTTGGATCTTCGCCCTGTTTTTCCTCGCCCCTTGGATCAGCGCCCACAACCTCGATACCCGTTCCACCAGCATTCAGTTCGCCCAAGACTACCTTCAACTCATGTCCCAACGGGCCGGTTCAGCTCAGGACCTCATGCAAGTCGGCGACGAATTCTGGGTCACCATCAAAACCACCCCGGGCCCCGGCACCAACACCGGCGTCGGTGGCTACCAGACCTTTTACGTCCCAGATGGTTACCAAGTGCTCGATGCAGCCTATGCCCAGTCTTCCTCCATCGACCCTCGCGGTTTTGTGCCAATCCCCATGAAAGGCCAATCACCCATTTCGCTCGGCGCAGGCGCCAACGGCCAAAAAATCGGCACCGGTCTCACCGGCTACACCTATCCCGCACCAAACATTCTCGGCATCAATGAAGCCCCCGTCACCTCCACCGGCCTTGCTCGAGGCACCCTCTCCGGTGTCTACGCCGATACCGGCATCTTCTTCTCCACCGACCCACGCACCGCGTTCAACTCCTACGGTGCCTCGCCCTCAGGCGGGACTCCATCCATGACCAACAATTCAGGCGACCTCGTCGGCGAATGGAACTCCGCCGCCGCCATCGGCAAACTCGGCGTCATGACCCTTTGGGACTCCCATCAACTCCGCGCCTTTGGCCGAAAAGACGTCGCCCCCATCATCGATACCGCCGACGGTCGCGGCAACGCTCCTTGGGGCATGGCCAGCGCCGTCGCAGGTCCTCAAAGCGGCTACGCCTGGTCCTTCAACTTCAATGCCTTCAACTCAACCTCCGGCACCAACGATCAAAAAATCCGCGCTGGTATCGAAGTCGGTCCCTGGAAACGCATTCAGTTTCCAGGCTCCCAAGTCAGCAAAGACACCCCGGGATCCTTGAATAACAATCTCGGATACGCCGGGGTGGATGCCTCCACCCTCGGTCACAACTTTGCCTCTGACGGCCCCCTTCCCGCCGGACCTCCCAGCGGCCAAACCGAACAGGTCAACGCCATCCGCTTCGCCATCGGCCAATTGGAATTCGGCCGCCCCGAATACGCCGCCATCAAACTCCGCGTCCTGGCCAACCCCAGTGCCCATTGCAACACCATCTACGCCGATGCCTTCGGAGGTGACGCCGGCGGCACCGACAACGGCAAAGACCACCTCTGGCGCTACTTCGACCCCACCGTCGTCAGCCTCACCCCCTGCTCCTTCCTCCAAAAACGTGCCGCCGATCCCCTCCTCGCTCCCGGTGGCTCCACCTACTTCGACATCACCTTCGCCAATTCCGGCAACCTTACTCTTCCCAACGTCCTGCTCAGAGACACCCTACCCACGGGCCTCTCCTACATCAGCGCGACGCCATCACCCACCTCCATTTCAGGCAACATTCTCACCTGGAACGTAGGCACCGTGGCTCCAAAAGAAGTCCGCACAGTGCGCGTCTATGTCAAAGCCACAGCCATCGGTGCCCTCAGCAACGTCGTCACCGCCACCAGCGGCGGCAATCCCCTCGCCACCGCCGAAGAAATCATCGAAGTCAGCACCCGCGCCCTTCTCCGTTCCGAAAAAACCGTCACTCCCTCCTCATCTGCACCCGGCACCAACGTCCAATACACCATCACCGTCTACAACGAAGGCACTGGCCTCAATGGCACCCCGCTCGTGCTTACCGACTCCCTCCCTCCAGGCTTCACCTTCGTCAATTTCGTCAGCGCCACGCTCAACGGTGCCACCATCAACCCACCCACCATCACCACGAATTCGAGCAACACCACCACCCCCATCTTCACCGTCAACCAGGCGATCCAAGCCAAAAAAACCCTCACCATCACCTTCACCGCCAACATCGGCCCTACCGTCAGTCCCGGCACCTACTTCAACCAGGTCGAAATGTCAGTCGAAGGCAAACGCATCCCCCCCATTCCCCAAGCTCCCGTCACTGTCGGCGGAGGCCAAATCGGCGATACCGTGTTCCGCGACTGGAATAACAATGCCTCGCAAGACCCCAATGAAGAAGGCATCCCCAGCCTCTCCGTCCAACTCTATGATGCCACCGGCTCCACCCTCATCACCACCACCTCCACCAACACGACCGGCCAATACCTCTTCACAGGTCTCCAAGCCGGCACCTATCAAGTGCGGATCCCTTCACCTCCCTCCGGCTATACTCCAACTTTCGACCTGGACGGCATCGGAACCGCTAACCGAACCGCCGTCACCATCACCAACAATCAAAAAAACCTCACCGCTGACTTCGGTTACGCCCCAGCTGGCACCGGCTCCATTGGCAGCCGCGTCTTCGAGGACCTCAACAACAACGGCCTCCGCGACTCCGGTGAACCCGGCATTCCTAACACCATTGTCCGGCTGCTAACTCCAAACGGTGTCCAAATCGCCACCACCACCACCAACGCCTCCGGCGTCTACTCCTTCACCAATCTCGCTCTCGGGCTCAACTACTCGGTGGTTTGCGACCTCGCCGGACCCGCCACCTACTTCGCAGCCGATCCCTACACCATCACCACTTCCAATCCCCGCACCGTCACCAACCTCACCGGCGGCGTCACCACGATCAACTTCGGCTTCTATCGCAACCTCCCGGCAACTCTCGGCGATCAAGTTTACTTCGATGCCGACGGCAGCAACACCTTCAATGCTGGAGATTCCCCGCTCGCTAACATCACCGTCAACCTGTTCGCCAGCAACGGCACCACACTTCTCGCCACCACCACCTCCGCCAACAATGGCACCTACCAGTTCACTGGCTTGGTCCCCGGAACCTACGTGGTCAGAGTCGATACCTCTGACACCGATATCCCAGGCAACTATTCCGCCACCACTAGCCAATACCTCGGCGTCATCCTCACCTCAGGCCAAACTGACCTCACACGCGACTTCCCCTTCGTCGCCACCCCCTCGCCCCTCTCGAAAACCGTCAACCTAACGAACGCCTCTCACGGTTCCAACCTCACTTACACCCTCATTCCTAACTACACCGGTTCAAACATCCTGACCAACGTCCAGATCATCGATCCTGTCCCCTCCGGTTCCACCTTCGTCAACCCCTCCGCCTCCCCCACCCCAAGCTCACAACCTTCCAACGGCGGCACCGGCAATGTCACTTGGAGCCTGGGCTCAACCTCCGCCGCCTCCAACGGATTCCAAAGCTTCTCTTCATCAGCACCAGCCACCATTGAACTTCGCGCTTCCTCTCCCGTCGCCGTCGACAATGGCACCACCGTCCTCACAATCGCTAAACCTTCAGGCCTTCAAGTTGGCGATGTCATGATCGCCAATTTCGCCATGCGTGGCACCAGCACGGTCGATGTGACGGGAAGCGGTTGGACACTGGTTCGGGGCGCTGCTTTTGAAACCAGTTTGAAACTCGCCCGTGCCACCCTCCTCTACAAAGTCGCCAATGCGGCAGATGTCGCCGCTCCTGATTTCGACTTCACACTCGCTGGAAGCGGCGGAAACCACGGCGGGTGTGGCGCCATCACCGCTTTCTCAGGCGTCGATGCTACCGGCGGCGTCACCCCAAATGGCACTCCTGGAGGCCCCTTCGACGTCACCCCAAACTCGATCTCCGTCGATACAGCCGGAAGTGCTAACCCCACCGCCACCGCTCTAACCACGGCCTCAGCCAATGCGGCAGTCATCATGTTCGTGATGGCCCAAAACAATCCCACCTCTTCAGGTTGGACCACCACCTCCCCAGGGGCTTTGACTGAACTCTATGATGATGGACAGCCTGGCACCAATCGCAGCCAAGTCAGCGCCGCGTGGGCAAGAAAGACCTCAACCGGCTCCACGGGCACCGGTAACGTCACCATGACCAGCACCAAGTGGGGCACCATCCTGTTGGCTCTCAAACCTGGAACAACCAACGCTTACACCTACGACACCACCACCGCTCTCAGTTCAAATCGCAGCATGGTCAAATCCGGTGACTCCATCACTGTCACGCTCACTACAACGATCTCCAACGCCACCGGCTCCCCCTTCCCCGTCTCCATTACCCCGCCCACTCTCAGCGCCACAGGTACCAATGGTTCCTCTGCCGTGTTCAGCGCCGCACCCGCCGCCCAAACCCTCAACAACAACGGCTCCCTCGTCTTCACTTATGTTTCAACTTCCGTCACCGCAGGCTCTTCTCCAGGCATCCTAACATTCCGAGCCACCCCTTCCGACAACAAAGGCGGCACCTGGGGCCAAGCCACCGCCAACACCGTCATTGCCACCCCCACACTCTCATACACCGCCAGAATCAACACCATTAGCCCACCACTCGCCGTCCATAACATCGCTCAAATCACCAGCACCAGCGGCATCCCCTCCGGCAATTCCAACCAAGTCACCACCCTCGTCGATGGCAGCATCGGCGACTTCGTTTGGGCCGACGAAGATGGCGACGGCTTGCAAGCTGGTGAGTCCGGTATTCCCGGCGTTCGCGTCTTCATCGACCTCGATTCCAGTGGCACCTACAATGCTGGCCTCGAACCCTTTGCCATCACCGACTCCACCGGCTTCTACCGCATTCAAGGACTCTCCGCTGCCACCTATTCCGTTCGCTACGACTACAGCACCGTCCCCGCTGGCTACGTCCCCACCACCCCTCTTGCCCTCTCTGTTGTCTTGGCCGCCACCGCTCAATACAGCGCCGCCGATTTCGGCCTCCTCCCTCCCCCCCCCCTTGGGCCCCAACGTTTCCGAAATCGGAGACACCCTCTGGATCGACACCAACTCGAACGGCCTCGTCGATCCCTCCGAAACCCTTCTTCCTGACATCGACGTCCTCCTCTACGCCGACCTCAACAACAACGATCTCGTCGACTCTGGTGATGTCCTCCTCAATACCACAAGCACCGACTCCACCGGCAAATATCTCTTCACCGGCCTCAACGCCGGAAACTACATCGTCGATGTCGTCGAAACCGATCCTCAATTCCCCGCCGGTCTCGTGCTCGTCTCAGGTGGCACCCTCATCACCAACCCACCAACCAACAACGTCTGGAAAGTCAGTCCCGCCTCTGGCCAAACCATCCTCTCCGCCGACTTCGGCTACAAGTTCCCCGGCAGCATCGGCGACTTCCTCTGGTATGACACCAACGGCAATGGCCTCGCCGACGAAACCGATTTCTCCGGTGGCCCCCGCCCCGTCCCCAATGGCACCGTCGTCCTCTACACCGACGCCAACGCCAATGGCCACGTCGATCCTGAAGACGCCATCATCCGGGTCGAAGTCACCGGTGATGGCTCGCCCGCCTACCCTCTCGCTCCAAACCGCCTCCCTGGCCAATACCTCTTCGAAAACCTTCCCCCTGGAAACTACATCTCAAAGGTCTCCGAACAGGAAGTCCCCAGCCCCACCTCCGGCATCACCAGCACCATGATCGTCACCACGGGCGAATACCTCCCCGTCACCCTCGGCAACGGCCCCGGCCAATCCATGCAAAACCTCACCGCCGACTTCGGCTTCATCGAAGCCGCTCTCGTCGAAGGCCTCGTCTTCCATGACATCAATCAAAACGGCGTCTTCGACACCAGCGAACCCATCCTTCCTAACATCACCGCCTTCGCCTACAGCCCCGGCACCGATGGCCAACTCGGCACGTTGGATGACGTCCTCGCCGCCGCCACCACCACCGACACCAATGGAGAGTTCCAATTCATCCTCGATCCAGGCCCCTACCGCATCACCTACAACACCACCCAAATCCCTCCTTCACTCAGCGTCGTTACCACCACCCTCGAATACCAAATCGTCGCTGTCGCCGGGACCGAAACCACCGGTCTCAACTTCGGCGTCGATAACAACGGCCAAATTGGCGACACCCTCTTCGCCGACCTCAATAGCAATGGCTCCCTCAATCCCGGCGAGCCCACCCTCTCCGGCATCACCGTCAACCTCTACCTCGACCTCAACGGCGACGGAACCATTGATCTCCTCGCAGGTGACCTCCTCCTAGACACTCAGGTCACCAATGCCACTGGCAACTACCTCTTCACCGGCCTCGCCGACACCGTCAGCAGCCAGCGCTACCTCACTCAAGTCGTCACGTCCACCATTCCCCCAACCTATCAAACAGTCCCCACCGCCTTCCCCTTCGGTGCCGTGCCCGCTACCAGCTCTTACAGCACCACGCTTACCGGCGGCCAAACCATCTCCATCGTCGACTTTGGTTACCCCCTCGTCCCAGACATCTATCACTCCATCAGTGGCACCGTCTATGATGACAATGGCGCAGGTGGCGGCGGCATCACCAACGGCTCCCAAGGCGGCTCCGAACCCGGAATCGCCAATGTCCAACTCACCATCCAAGTCGACTCCAACGCCGACAGCACCTACGACCAATCTTACGTTGTCTTCACTGATGCCTCCGGCTTTTACTCCCTCGGAGGCATCAAAGAAGGAGCCAACGTCCTCATCACAGTTGACCCCAACTCCCTCCCCAGCACCGCTTACACAATCACCGGTGATCCCGATAGCTTCCCGCTCAGCGAAACCTTCGAAATCATCGATCTACAAGCCCCCGCCAACGACCTCGACTTCGGTTACATCGAAGTCCTCGGCAGCATCGCCGGAACCATCGTCAAAGGCGATGGCAATGGCATCGCAGATTCCGGTGAAACCACCATTGGCAATGTGACCGTCTCCCTCCGCTTCGCCGGTGCCGACTCCATTCTTGGCACCTCAGACGACGTGTTGACCACCACCACATCGGCCTCAAATGGCACCTACTTCTTCGAAAACCTCCTCCCCGGCCCCTACGAAATCACCACCACGCTACCTTCGACCTACCTTCTCCTTGCCGACACCGATGGTGGCAACCCCAACAGCATCAACGTCTCCCTCTCTCTAGGCAGCACCGTTCTCGCCCGTGACTTCGAATACCAAGCCGCTTCCATCTCCGGAACCGTCTGGACAGACGCCAATGCGGACGCCATTCGACAAGGCACCGAACCCACACTCGAAAACATCCGTGTTTTCCTCGACCTCAACACCAATGGCACTCTCGACATCGGTGAACCCTCCAAGCTCACTCAGCCAAACGGAACCTACAGCTTCACCCAGCTCGTCGCCCAAACCTACGTCGTTAGCATCGACCCCTCCACCCTTCCTTCCAATGTGTTAGGTAGCTATGACGTTGATGGCATCAGCACTCTTCACCTCGCCACCATTGCGCTCAGCATCAATGAAGACCGCTCCAGTGTCGACTTCGGCTACTACCAACTCGGCGCCATCTCCGGCACCGTCACTCGTGACATCGACAACAACAACTCCGGTGACGAACCCCTCGATAACGTCACCATCACCCTCCTCGACAACCTCGGTGCCACCATCACAACCACCACCACCGACGCCACCGGCTCCTACGAGTTTCTCAACCTCGCCCCAGGCAACTACACCGTCGTCGAAACCGACCTCGCCGGCTACCAATCCGTCACCCCAAACACCCTCCCAACAACCGTAGTCGCAGGTGAAATCGCCAACGCCGACTTCGTCGACGAACAACTCGCCACCATCAGCGGTTCCGTTCTCGCCGACCTAGACGGCGACAACATCACCGACACCCCGCTCCCCAACGTCACCATCACCCTCAAAGATAACCTCGGCGCGACCGTCGCAACCACCACCACCGACAGCATAGGCTCTTACGAGTTCCTCGACGTCCCTGCAGGCACCTACACCCTCGAACAAACCCAACCCAGCGGCTACACCAGTCTCGGCGACGTCGACGGCGGTGATCTCAACATCATCGGTGATCTAACACCCATCGTCCTCCTCCCGGGCCAAAACCTAACCGCCCAAAACTTCACCGAAGCCATCTTCGGCGCCATCTCCGGCACCGTCACCCGTGACATCGACAACAATGACTCCGGCGACCTCCCCATCGAAAACGTCACCCTCACCCTCCTCGATTCCCTCGGCGCAACCATCGCCACCACCACCACCGACGCCACCGGCTCCTACGAGTTCCTGAACCTCGCCCCAGGCAACTACACCGTCGTCGAAACCGACCTCTCCGGCTATCAATCCGTCACTCCGAACTCCCTCCCAACACCCGTAGTCGCCGGCCAAACCGCCACCGCCGATTTCGTCGACGAACAACTCGGCACCCTCTCCGGTTGCGTCCACCAAGACCTCGACGGCGATGGCGACGGTGACCAACCCATCCCCAACGTCACCCTCTCCCTCCTCGACTCCCTCGGCGCCACCGTCACCACCACCCTGACCGACGCCTTCGGCATCTACCGTTTCGAAAACGTCGCCCCAGGCTCCTACACCATCGTCCAAACTCAGCCCAGCGGTCTCAACTCCACCTCCGACGCCGACGTCACCCCTGACCTCCCCACCTCCCCCGTCGACGCCCCCAACGCCGACCCCCTCGACAACCTCATCCCCGTCACCCTCGCCTCAGGCGAAACCGATGACGGCAATGACTTCGTCGAATACGCTCCCGCCACCCTCTCCGGCTACGTCCTCGCCGACACCACCAACGACCTCACCGGTGACACCCCCATCTCAGGCGTCACCCTCACTCTCCTCGACAACAATGGCGCCCCGGTCGGCTCCCCCACCACCTCCGATCTCAACGGCTTCTACCAGTTCGCCAACCTCGCCCCCGGCTCCTACTCCGTCGCTCAAACTCAACCCCTCGGCTACATCTCCATCGCCGACCAAGACAGCGGCAACCTCGACCTCATCGGCGACCAGACCCCCATCGTCCTCGCCCCTGGCGCCTCCAGCTCCGACAACACCTTCGTCGAGCGCGTCGCCCCCAGCTTCATCTACAACGCCATCTCCGGTCAAATCGTCTCCGGCGCCTCCGTCTCCGTTACCGGCCCAGGCAACGTCCTCCTCATCCAGGACGGCTCCACAGGCTCCTACGCCTTCATGCTCGACCCCGCCAACCCCATCGCAGGCTCCTACACCCTCACCCTCACCCCGCCCGCAGGCTTCGTCATCGACCCCACCCGCCCCGTCGCAGGCCCCTCACTTGACCCCACCAGCGGACCCAACCCCGCCACCCTCGGTTCCCCAGCCTCCAGCGGCTCCCTCGTCAACTTCACCGCTGGCGCCAACCCCTACTACCTCACCCTCGACCTCGCCCCCGGCGATCCCGTCGTCGTCCAAAACAACCTCCCCGTGGTCCCCGCCAAACCCACCACCTGGGCCGCCTGGCAATACCTGAACCCACTCAACGGCAGCAACGCCCCCGCCGATAACCCCGACCGCGACCGCTACGACAACCTCCAAGAATTTGCCTTCTGCTTCAGCCCCGCCACCGGCCTCAAACCCCGTTGCCCCATCTCCGTCCTCATCGACCCCGCCACCGGTCGCGCCGACGTCCGCATCCTCCGCGTCACCGGCATCACCGGCGTTACCTACACCCTCGAAGCCATCACCACCCTCGATGCCTCACCCGCCGGCTGGAGTGACGTCACCTCCATCATCCCCACCATCACCTACAACACCGACGGCACCGAATGGGCCACCTACTCCGACGTCGGCTCCCTCGCCCCTGCCTCCACCACCGGCTTCTTCCGCGTCCGCCTCGAACTCGATACCGACCTCAACGGCAACCCCGAGTCCACCTCCCGCACCGAAGTCGCCGGCGTCGCCCGCCGCACCTTCGCCACCCAGTGCGAGACTTTTGCGATGCCCTTCATCAAGTGCGACCTCTTCGGCGGCTCCATCGACGCCGTCATCGGTCAAGCCCTCTCCATCACCACAAGCATCGGCACCGCTGACTTCGCCGCCGCCCTCGTCTCAGGCACGCAATACTACGTCGAAGTCCTCTCCGGCGACCACGCTGGCCACCGCTTCGAACTCAACGAAGCCGCCTCCCTCCCCAACGCCATCGCCATCGACACCGCCAGCCCTCTGAACACCCTGCCAACACTCCCCGCGACCCTCGCCAGCGACCTCATCGCCGTCCGCGCCCATCAAACCCTCGCCGAAGTCTTCAAAGTCACCGACTTCCCTGCCACCAACGACCCCGCCACCTCCACCCGCATCCAGTTCCACTCCGGCAACGCCTTCACCACCTACTGGCTCTTCCTCGCTGGTGGCAGCCCCTACTGGGCCACCGTCGGTGACAACACCGCCGCCAACGTCAACTCACTCCTCGTCCCACCCGCCGCAGGTCAGTTCGTCCGCATCAAATCCGGCACCCCCACCGCCACCTTCAGCGGCCTCGTCCGCTCCAACCCCATGGCTGCTCCTCTCATCGCAGGCTCCAACCTCGTCGCTGGCGGCTGGCCCATCGACCAATCCCCGAACACCCGTGCCATGACCCCCGCCAACGGCTTCGGCGGCAGCAACGACCCTGCCAAGGCCGACAAACTCCAAATCTGGAAAGGTGACTCCACCCCCAACGTCAGCGGTTACGACGGCTTCTTCCTCCTCCAAACCGGCCCCTTCAACCAGTGGAGCCCCGAGCAAAACGCCAGCCTCTCCAACGAAAACACCACCCTCTTAATGCCCTCCCTGCGCTCCGCCTTCATCCGCTCCCGCGCCGGCAACGCCTCCTACATCATGCCCAACCCCTGGACCCCCTAACCCCACCCCGTTAGCCCCATCCATTGAAAACACTTCTTGTTAATCAAGCTTCCTGTATTAATTTATCAAAATTATAGCTTTCGCTGCAATGAAACACCTTCTCTCACTCCTCACGCTCCTCCTCTGCGTCGGGTTCCTGGTTGCCCCCTCCTCAGCCTCCGCCCAGACCATCTACTGGGGCAGCGCCGCCAACGACGCCCTCTTCGACAGCACCGGCAACCCCCTCGACAACTCCTACACCTTCGAAGTCGGCACCTTCGGCTCGTTCATCCCTGACGACACCAACATGCCCCTCTGGCTTGCCAACTGGAAAACCCTCGACCGCGTCACCGCCCCTGCCGCCAGCGGTTGGGACTCCACCCAGGGGTTCTTCTCCTCCAGCTTCACCCTGCTTTCCGACGGCACCTCCTCCCGCGGCACCGCCCTCGGCACCGGCTTCGTGTTCTCCGCCAACGAGCAGGCCTACATCTGGGCCTACAACAGCCAGACCATGAACATCGGCACCGAGTGGGCCCTCATCACCAACAACTCCACCGACGGCAACGCCGCCGACAACTGGCTCATCCCACCCCTACCGGATCCCTGCAACTGCATCTCCGGAGCCGCCTCCCTCGAATGGCGCCTCTCCACCGCCTCCCAGCCCGACTTCGGCGGTCTCAACGACGAATACGGCCCCGGCAACGTCAGCAGCACCCCCCCCACCTACTCCCTGCAAACCGCCGTCCTCCCAGAGCCCAGCAGCGCCCTCCTCGTCCTCACCGCCTCACTGTTCATGCCCCGTCGCCGCCGAGCCACACTCAAGGCCCAGTAAGCAAGGGTAAGTCAAAGAGTAACGATA
>JAIYDW010000101.1 GCA_027487315.1 Verrucomicrobiaceae bacterium
CATCTCATCGAGTCTTTGACGGGCATGGGATCGTCAGGTGCGAATCTCTTTCTCGTTCATGAGGACCATCACTTGACGCAGGGGCATCCGTTCATTCCCACGGTCCAAATCGCGTCAGGCACGGCGATCCAAGGCATCGACGAATCGATTGCCGGGCTCAGCGTTCAGGAGAGGATGACCGCCATCTTTGCGGCTCTATCCAGGGTTTGGAGGGGTGGGGAAAAATCGAATGCACAGAGCCTTGGCAACGTGGATTTCCAGGTCAGTCGAGGCTGGTTTGGTGTTTCAACCTGAATGCAGCTAAGTTGTCTCAGAACTCCGACAGGTAACATCCTTTTGAAACCCACTAATGATTCTCAGGCCTCGTGCAATGTATGAAATCCACCATCACTCAACTCCATCGCGCGCTGCCGTTACTCCTCTTTGTCGCTGTCTCTCTTGTTGTCTATACTTCACTGGAGGCCGAATTCGTCAGCGACCGCTTCGGCGGTATAACGGCGATTCAAAGCCAAGCCACCGGTTCCTTTCGCGTCGGGCAAGTGAATAACCGCTGGATGCTCATCACACCAGAGGGACATGGTTTTCTTGCGCTGGGCCTATCGCACGCGGGCGGAGCATGGCAAGGCTTGCTCGGCCTGAAGATGCAGGAGGCGCTTGAAAATGTGCGGAACGACCTGCGTGACCTGAATTTCAACGCCACCGGCTACGTCCCTGAACTCAGTGCGGAGTTCAACTACATCCACAACGCCGACCGTCTCCCCGGCTCGCCCGGTACGTTGAGTGGGCAGGGAAAGCGCAAGCATCTCTACGAGGATGTGTTCGATCCAGCCTTTCACGCTCGGCTCCAAAAGCACATCCAAGGCATCGCCGACAAGACCGCGCAGGATGGCCACTGTATCGGCTATTGGTGGACCGACATCCCTGTGTGGAATCCCGGTCAGCAGAGGCAGAAGTTCGGCCTGAGCTACGTCGATTTTATCCGCGCCTTGCCCGAGGGAGCACCGGGCCGCATACGTTACGAGTCGTGGAAAAAAGAAAACACCACTGCGAAGGACGAGACCTTCCACATTCTCATCGCTCGCGAACTCTACCGCGCCACCGCCGCGGCGTATCGCGAGTTCGCCCCTGGCAAACTCCTCTTCAGCGAGCGCTACAACACTATCCCCGGCGCACCGCTGGAAATCATCGCCGAGGCCGGCAAGGTCGTGGATGTCATCTCCTTCCAGCCCTATGAGAAAACCCTCAAGAGCGACACCCTTGACCAAGTCTACGCCATGACCGGCAAGCCGATCATCCTCTCCGATTGGAGTCTTAGTTTCCCCGTCGAGGGCCACACCAACACCATGTGGCCCCAGTTTTCCACGCCTGCCGAGGCCGCCACCGCTTACGAAGCGTATCTGAACAGCGCCTTCGCCAAGCCCTACATCCTCGGCTACTTCAAATGCCAATACCGCGACGCCATCCTGCCCACCGGACAGCTCAAGCAAGGCATCCGCACGGTGAGTGGCGCGTTGAGAAAAGACTGGGCCACGAATCTCAAAGAGATCCACAAAAGGTTGCTCGCAGGGTTTGAAAAGCACTTGAGGCTCTGAGCGTGGTTCCATCTTGAAGGATAATTTGGAAACCAACCGGTCCCTTTGGTGGTTAAGTTATCGATTGCTTATGCCACCCACACTCCTCCAACATATTCATGCCTGGGTGGCGAATCGTGATGAAGCGGCGGCGCGGAGGGTAATGGAGGAGCTGCATCCGCGGGTTAGCGGGATCATTCGGCGGCATTGGGCGCAGGTGGAGGAGTGGGAGGATTTGGAGCAGGAGGTGTTTATGCGGGTGTTTGAGGCTCTGCCAAGATGGAAGGCAGAGGGAGCGCCGTTGGAACATTGGGTGTCGCGGATCGCAATGAATGTGTGCCGGAAGCGCTGGCGTTCGCAGTCGCGCAGGCCGGAGTGGCGATGGTCGGACTTGAGCGAGGGCGAGCAGCAGGCGTTTCTGAATGCACAGCGCGATGATGAGCCGCTGGAGGGCATTGAGACGCGGGAGGCGCGGTCTTTGATGCACAAACTGCTCGATACGCTGAGCGCGGATGACCGTCTGATTTTGTCGTTGCTGCATCTGGAGGAGAAGTCGATGCAGGAGATCGCTCAGGTGATGGGCATCAGCCGCATCGTGGTTAAGGTGCGGGCGTTTCGGGCGCGGAAGAGGCTACACGCGGCGCTGCGGAAGCTGGAGGGTGAAGAAAAATTTTCGGCCTGATGTAACCGGTGCCCGCTAGCGGGATGTGAGTCTTTGAAAACCGGACTCACACTCGCCATGAACAACCCTGACAAAATCCTGCATCGCCTCGCTGCCGCCACGCGGCGTGAGGGCGATTCATCCGCAGATGAACTGCCACTCGGCCTCGCCACGCGAGTGCTGGCAAAGCTGCGCGAGGGCCGTGCGCCGACGCTTTGGGAGACATTTGCACTCGGGGCGCTGCCGGTGGCGGCTGCGATCACGATTGCATGCGTTTTGCTCGGATCGCCAGAGGCCCAGCCGCCAGACGACGCGGATGGGATCGCTCAAGTCATGCTCGAAACCGAACTCACCACCTCCCGCTGATCATGAATGCCAAACCCATTCTCAAAGTCGTTTCCTGCCTCGTCGCCTTGTTCGTGATGGGTAGCATGTGCGGTTACGCTGTGTCCAGTCGCGTGACTCACGGCCGCCCCGCTTGGACGCAGAGCCAGAAATGGGCGGAGCGCTGGATGGAGCATCGCATGACGCAGGATTTCGCCCGCATCGACGCCACGCCTGAGCAACAAGCGAAACTCAAGCCAAGCTACGACCGCCTGTTGTCTGACTTCAACGCCATTCAGGCTGAAGCCTCCGCTAAAGTCGCGGATGCCTTCAAACGCCATGGCCTCGAAATGTGGAAGCAGCTCACGCCTGAGCAGCGCGAAATCATCCGCCAGACCAATCAAGAACGTGTCAGCCGCCGCGCTGCGAACTCCAACCCTCCAGCCAAGCAATGAAAACGCCCCTCACTCTACTCCTCGTCCTTTCGGGGCTCTCCATCGCCTCTGCACAATCGCCCGGTGGCGGCGTATTCCAGAAGTTCGACAAGAACAGCGATGGCAAAGTCACCTCGGAGGAGCTGCCAAACACGCAGGCCTTTGAACGCTTCGACGTGAACAAGGATGGCGCGATCACTTTGGAGGAATACACCCAAGTCGCAGGCGGCATGAAGCCAACCACGACTCCCACCACGCCAACCAATCCCGGCGAAACACCTCCCGCCACCAAAACGGCCACCACCGCGCCTGCGGACGCGGTTTTCTCCGGCTACGACAAAAACAGCGATGGCAAAGTGACCACCGACGAACTGGCGAGCCCGCAGGCCTTTGCCCGTTTCGATCTCGACAAGGACGGCGCGATCTCGCTGGAGGAATACAACAAGGTCTCCGGCAAAACAGCGCCGACCACGATTCCGGGCACCACGCCGCCGCCTTCACCCGCTGTCAGCCAGATCGACGCGATGGTGAAGCAGTTCGACGTGAATGCGGATGGCAAAATCACCCGCGAGGAATCTGCCGGGGCGCAGTGGTTCAATCGCGTGGACTCGAATGCCGATGGCGTGATCGACGCCGAGGAACTGGCGATGGTGAAGAAGATCGTGGCACGCGGCGGCGCGGGCGGCGGTCGCGGGATGCCATCGGCATCGCCAGCGATCTCGCCGGAAGACGTGAAGAAAGTCACCAGCGGCCCGGAAATCCTCAAGCCGGGCGATGTCGGCATCGGGCGCATGATTGTGGATGCGCCGTTCACGGATCTCGCGGGCAAGGGGCATCGTTTGAGCGAGTTGAAGACCAGCAAAGGCATCGTCATCATCATGACCAGCGCCACCTGCCCGGTGAGCAAGCGATACATCCCCAGCATCGCGAAGATGGAGAAGGAACTCGCGGGCAAAGGTCTCGTGATGCTGCTGGTGAATCCCTTTGCCAGCGAGACAGCGGATGAAATCAAAGCGCAGCTCGCCGAGCACAGCCTCACCTCGCCCTACGTCCATGACAAAGAGAAGACACTCACCGCCGCGCTTCAGGCCCGCACCACCACGGAGGTCTTCCTGCTCGATGCCACACGCACGCTGGTCTATCGCGGTGCCTTCGATGATCAATATGGCATCAACTACAACCTCGACGCGCCAAAGCATCGCTACCTGCACGATGCTATCGCCGCGTTCGTGAAGAACGAATCACCGCACATCGCCGCTACTGCTGCGCCGGGTTGCGAACTCGATCTCGGCAGCGCACCGAAGCTCGCCGCATCGCCCGTCACCTATCATCGCGATGTCGCCCGCATCCTTCAGCAGAACTGCGTCACCTGCCATCGCGACGGCGGCATCGCTCCGTTTGCGCTGGATGACATCGAGGAGGTCAAAGACCGCGCCAAGGTCATCAAGCGCGTCATATCCGAAGGCACCATGCCGCCGTGGTTCGCTGCGTTGGACAAAGACGCCACGACGAACCCCTGGGTCAATGATTGCTCTCTCTCCGCAAAGGATAAAGCCGACCTGCTCGCGTGGATCGAGTCCAGCGACCGCCCGCTGGGTAATGTGGCCGACGCCCCAGCGAAACGCACTTACCCCGCCGAATGGAGCATCGGCACGCCCGACCTCATCATCCCGCTAAGCCGCGCCTACGACATCAAGGCCGACGGTTTCATGCCCTACGCCTTCGATGTCGTCGAAACCGACATCGCCGAGGACAAATGGGTCTCCGCGTATGAAATCCTGCCGAGTGAACGCGACGTGGTGCATCACGTCATCGTGCAGGTGCATGAAAAGGGCAGCGATGCCCGCGACCGCGAAGAAGGCGCGGGCGGTTACTGGGCCATCTATGTCCCTGGCAACGGAGCTTGTGTGTATCCCGACGGCTTCGCCCGCAAAATCCCCGCCGGAGCACGCGTCAGCTTCCAGATTCACTACACCCCGAGTGG
>JAIYDW010000219.1 GCA_027487315.1 Verrucomicrobiaceae bacterium
CGAGACAACCGGAGCGAAGCGGAGATAGCCCCGCAGTCCTTCCTCAACAAAAACGGGGCAAACAGCCATAGGCTGCCCGCAGGGCGAGGCCGGCGGGCCTCGTCAAACCGAGAACTGAGAACCGCGAACTCACCGCATCAAAGTCACCACAATCGCCCCCGTCATCATCCCCGCCCCCACCAGCCGCCATCCCAGCACCCCAGACTCCGACACCAGCTCGCGATTCCCAAACCAGTGGCCCACCAGCCACACCGCCATCACACTCCACAGACCCCGCGCACTGTAGATCACATTGATCCCTGTCCCATCCGCGAACACCGCGATGCTCGTCACCAGGCTCAGCGCCTGAAACGCCACACACAGCGCCCCCCCCATCAGCCACGGCCACGCCTTTCTCGGGATCGCCCACAGAGGCTCCTTAAACAGCGGCACAAACCCCAGCGAAAACAGCGCACAAAACCCGAACATCACCGGCAGAAATCGCCCCGCCCCCCACGCCGGCGACCACTTCTGCACCAGCACATCAAACAGCGCGTAACACCCCGCCGCCGCCAGCGCCAGCCCGATCGTCCGCAGCAGCCCCACCCCCACCTTCACCCCACCGCCCTTGTTCAGCAGAGCGATCGCCAAAAAACTCATCACCGCCGATGCCCAAAGCTGCCACGGCAGCGCCACCCCCAGCAGCAGCGTGCTCAGCCACGCCACCATCACCGTCTTCGCCCCCATCGTCGGCGTCACCACCGACACATCCCCCGTATCCAGCGCCAGAAAGGAAAACACCTGCCCCGCCAAAAACAGCATCCCCACCAGCGCCGCCTGCCACAGATCCCCCATCACCACCTGTCCCCCCATCGGCAGCAGCAAAAGGAACACCGCCGCCGCCACCACATTGGAGATAAACGTCGTCCGCCACACCCCCACCCGAAAATCCACCGCCCGCTTAAACAGCAGCACCCCCACCACAAATAGCAGGCTGCTCACAAACGGAAAAATCAAATACCAACGCACCCCTCACCACACCAAGCCCCCCACCCTTGTCAACCCCCTCCCCACTTTCACCCATAACGTTGCCTGCTTGGACTGCGCGCAGCCCGCTGCCGCTTTCCCTCAAGCCAGCCCGCTGGCGCCCCAAAGCGGCAAAGCCGCCACTTCTTCTGTCGACCACCACCACAAGGTGCCATCCCCACCCCAATCCTGTTAATCCAAAAAAATCCTGTAAATCCTGTCTAAACCCAACCCCCGCCCGCTCACTCCCCTCTCCGCAATCCGCAATCCGCAATCCGCAATCCGCAATCCCCTACCCCACCCTCTCAAACACCGCCCCCCCCAGCAACCTCTCCCCCTCATACAACCCGCAAATCTGCCCCGGCGTCAGCGCCCGCTGCGGCTCCTCATACACCAGCTCCGCCGCCCACGCCCCATCCTCCCGCTGAAACGGCTTATACAACGCCCGCCCCGCCACACACCGATACCTCGGCTGCGCCTCCAGCACCCGCTCCTCCGTCAGCGGCAGCCCCGTGCTCGACAAACTCGTCAGCGTACACCGCCGCGCCCACAGCAGCGGCGTATCCGCACCCTCGATCGCAATGACCAGCTCATTCCGCTCCGCCCGCTTCGCCACCACCACATACGCCTGCTTGAACAGATTCGAAGGCACCCGCAGCCCCTTCCGTTGCCCCAGCGTGTAAAGATGCAGCCCCTTGTGTTCCCCCAGCACCTTCCCCTCCAAGTCCACAATCGCCCCGGGCCGATCCGGCACAAACGCCCGCAAAAAATCCTCCATCCGCACCTCCCCGATGAAGCAAATCCCCTGACTATCCTTCTTCCCCGCCGTCTTGAGCCCCATCTCCACCGCCAGCGCCCGCAGCTCCGGCTTCAGCAAATGCCCCACCGGAAACCGCGCCGCCGCCACCTGATGCGGCTGCAGCATCGCCAAAAAATACGACTGATCCTTGTTCCCATCCGCCCCCCTCAGCACCACCGGCCCCGCCTCCGGCCACACCTCCCGCCGCGCGTAGTGCCCCGTCGCCACCGCATCAAATCCCTGCTCCCGCGCCCACTCCAGCAGCACCCCGAACTTCATCTCCCGATTGCACATCACATCCGGATTCGGCGTGATCCCCCCCTCATAGCCCTCCAGCAAATACTTCACCACCCGCTCCCGATACTCCCGCATCAGATTCACCACCTCAAACGGAATCCCCAACTGCACCGCCACCGACCGCGCATCCACAATGTCCTCCTCCCACGGACAGTTCCCGATGATCCCCTCCTCATTGATCCAATTCTTCATGTACGCCCCACTCACCTCATGCCCCTCCCGCACCAGCAAGGCCGCCGCCACGCTGCTGTCCACCCCACCCGACATCGCCACCAAAATCTTCATCCCTTACTCATAAATCAAACCAAAGCCCAATCAAACCCCAACATCTCCACTAGACATCCCCACCCTCCCCCCTTCAAAGTTCAACGTTCACCGCCCCCCGCTCTCACCCCCACTCCACTCTCCACTCTCCACTCTCCACTCTCCACTCTCCACTCTCCACTCCCCACTCTCCACTCCCCACTCCCCCCATGCCCACCTTCTGCCCCCACCTCGTCGGCTCCATGTCCCAAGGCGCCGCCGGTAACCCCACCGTCGCCATGGTCGAAGCCGCCTTCGCCCACCACCACCTCGACTGGCGCTACATCAACATGGAAGTCACCCCCGCCGACCTCCCCGCCGCCGTCCTCGGCGCCCGCGCCCTCGGCTTCCGAGGCTTCAACCTCTCCATCCCCCACAAAGTCACCGTCATCCCCCTCCTCGACGGCCTCGGCCAATCCGCCGCCCTCATGGGCGCCGTCAACTGCGTCGTCCGCAGAGGCGACCAATTCATCGGCGAAAACACCGACGGCAAAGGCTTCCTCGCCTCCCTGCAAACCCTCATCGACCCCACCGGCAAAACCATCGTCCTCTTCGGAGCCGGAGGCGCCGCCCGCGCCATCGCCGTCGAACTCGCCCTCGCCCACGCCGCCACCCTCCTCATCGTCAATCGCGACCCCGCATGCGGCACCGAACTCACCGACCTCATCAATGCCAACACCGCCACCCAGGCCCACTACGTCCCCTGGACTCCCCACTATCAAATCCCCCCCCTCGCCGACATCGTCATCAACGCCACCTCCATCGGCCTCTACGACGAAACCGCCGCCCTCGACCTCGACCCCACCACCCTCCTCCCCCATCAAGTCGTCGCCGACGTCATCTTCAACCCCGCCCAAACCCGCCTCCTCCGCGACGCCCAAACCCGCGGCTGCCGCACCCTCGACGGCCTCGGCATGCTCGTAAACCAAGGCATCATCGGCATCCAATACTGGACCCAAACAAACCCCGACCCTCAAGTCATGACCAAAGCCCTAAAATCCGCCCTCGATTCGATCTAACGAGTTGGCACATCATCTTTGCCACCTTCGAATCGCTCATTCAAGGAACTCCAGTACATCAGAGCCAAAGCCATGCTAGTCACCGTGCCATAAAGCGTGTTCAAAAAGACTTCCAATGGCACCATCAGAGTTGGAGGCGGCCCTAGAGTCGCGACGATGCTCCAGACCGTCGTAAACAAATACAAAGACCTTCCAATCCTACTAAAGTTCCAACACAAGATCGTCGACACAAGACTCAATAATAGAGAGGGCCAGTAGCCATGCCAAGCTAGCCGCCAAAGCGTCTCAGAAAGGACCAGTGTCCGGAGGTATTCATCAACAGCAAAAGGCGTTGTTACACGGAACCAATACTGATAACCAAAAATACACGCATAGAGGACGAGTTCTGAAACCAAAAACACCCGTAGCGTCACCACTAGTTTGGAGTCGTTAGGAACAACAGCGACTTTCACTCCGCCTTCCAAACCCTTGTTCGTCCGTTCCGACTCCTTCGTCGCCAGTAACCTAACCGCCTCCTCCAACTGCTCATCGGGCACCTCAATTCGAATCGATTCCCCGGACAACCC
>JAIYDW010000108.1 GCA_027487315.1 Verrucomicrobiaceae bacterium
CTCCTCCGCAGCCCTGCACACCTCCTCCGCAGCCCTGCACACCTCCTCCGCAGCCCTGCACACCTCCTCCGCATCCCTGCACACCTCCTCCGCAGCCCTGCACACCTCCTCCGCAGCCCTGCACACACCCTCCGCAGCCCTGCACACCTCCTCCGCAGCCATGCACACACCCTCCGCAGCCCTGCACACCTCCTCCACAGCCCTGCACACACCCTCTGCAGGCCTGCACACCCCCTCCGCAGCCCTGCGCACACCCTCCGCAGCCCTGCGCACATCCCCCGCAGCCCTGCAAAAATCATCCCCAAGCCCGCCAATTTCCCCATAAGCCCATCCCTTCCCCCCATCACGCCGCCCTCCTAGTTTCAAAACGCTGCGCTTATCATATTTTTGCACGTTTGCCGTAAGCAAACAGAAATAAACTCCCGCCTCACCCACGCATTTTCCTAGCCATCCCACGCGCTTTTCTGAAACAATCCCGCCAGCGTCTCGGAATTACCCGAGCGCAATACCCTAACAACAAACGCTGGACGCATGCCCACCTTCGATTCCGGATCAAGGTTCGATACCGGCCTCCGCTACGACGCCGGGCCTGCCCCCCAGCCCATCCCACAACGCAAAGCCATGTCAAAACCAAAACTCGAACTCCGCAAACGAACCGACACCGAACTCATCACCTTCGCCCAAGGCATCGTCACCGCCATGACCGGAAACCCAAACTTCACCACACCCATGCCCGCACTCACCGTCATCACCGCCGCCATCACCGACCTCCAGACCAAAATCGGCGAAGTCACCGACCTCCAAAACCAGCTCCGGCAGGCCCATACCGACAAAGACACCAGCCGGGAAGGCCTCGAACAGCAGCTCAACTACCTCGCCAACTACGTCGAAATCGCCGCCGCAGGCAGCGTCAGCAAAATCGAATCCGCAGGTATGTCCGTTCGTAGCCCCGCCGTCCCCATCGGCCTCCCAACCGCCCCGCAAAACCTCAACGCAAACGCCAGCACCTATCCAGGTGCCATCGACCTCGTCTGGGACCCCGTCCCCGGAGCCGCCAGCTACGAAATCCAGTGCAAAATCCACGGCGGCGCCTCGCCCTTCGAAAACGCCAAAATCAGCACCGCCAGCCGCACCACCCTCGAAGGCCTCACCCCCGGCACCCAATACGCCTTCCAAGTCCGCGCCGTCGGCGCAGCCGGCCCCAGCCCCTACAGCGACGAAGCCGTCAAACGCGCCCCCTAATCCCAAGAGGGGCCGCGCCCCAGCGCGGCCCCTTCCCCCATCCCGTTAATCCCGAAATCCTGTAAATCCTGTCCCAGAAAGGCCCCGCCATGCCCTTCGACCCCTCCTACCCCCCACCCAACGCCGAGATCGAATCCGCCCCCCTCCGCTCCCAGTTCAACGCCCTCAAGTCCCTCATCGACGCCATCACCACACTCACCAACGCCCAGATCGACGCCACCAACACCCTCCCCCCCGGCGACCCCGCCAACGTCACCCTCACCATCAACGGAAACACCCTCCACTTCACCTTCGACATCCCCACCGGCGACCAAGGCCCCCAAGGCGAACAAGGCCCTCAGGGCGACACCGGACCCGAAGGCCCCCAAGGCCCGTCCGGCGGCCCCGAAGGCCCCCAAGGACCCGAGGGCCCCCAAGGCCCACCCTTCGCCAACGCCGTCGTCGACGCCACCAACACCCTCCCCCCCAACGACCCCGCCACCGTCGACGTCACCTTCGACGGCACCAACGTCCACTTCACCTTCGGCATCCCCCAAGGCCAACCCGGCGACCCCGGCTCCGAAGGCCCACAAGGCCCCCCCGGCGAAGTCACCCTCCAACAACTCACCGACGAAATCGCCACCACCGCCCAAAACCCAATCAACGTCGCCCCCCTCACCTTCAACCCCGACACCGACTACAACCCCGCCCAACTCCAAGAAACCATCGACAAACTCAACGAACTCCTAACCGCCCTCCAACGCTAACCCCTTTCAAAGTTGGAAGTTCAGCGTTCAACGTTCAACGTTCCCCACCCCTTCGTGCCTTAGTGCCTTCGTGTGAGCCTCTCCTCTCCTGCTAATTGCCCCCCAGCCGATACAACCGCTCCGCCGTCCGCAGCAGCAAGTCCTTCCCCACCACTGCATAAGACGCCAAACACCGCTCATCCATCGCATTCGTCGCCAGCAGCTTAAACCGCGTCCCCGCCTGCACCACACACCCCTGCCCCCGCTCATCCAAAAGAAAAAGCTTCCCATCCGCCGCCAAAATCGACGACGACGAAGGCCCCGTGCACCGCTCCTGGTAATGCACCTTCCCCGACTTCGCATCCACGCACGACAGCACCCCATTGTCTGCCACACAGTAAAGCTCACTCCCCACCACCACCACCGAAGGATTGTGCGGCACAAACTTGTCCAAGCGCCACGCCAGATGGCTCTTTGTCACATCCCCTTTCGACTTCTCATCCACCCGGATCGCCAACAACCCCGGTTTGTCATACCCCGTGCAAACAAACAGCAACCCCTCCGCAAACACCGGCCTCGGCACCACCGAATACCCCTGATCATAGCCCACTCGCCAAAGCTCCTCACCCGACTTCGGATCCAGCGCCTGCACCACCCCGCTCCCCGGCGTGATCAACTGCTTCACCCCGCCCACCTCAATCAGCAGCGGCGTGCAAAAGGAAAACTTCCGCTTCGCCTCCGACTCGCGCTTCACCTTCCAGCGAAGCTTCCCCGTCTCCTTCTCCAAAGCAATCACCGCCGGATCCTGCGCCGCATCCGCATTGAAGATAAGAAGATCCCCCGCAATCACCGGACTCCCCCCATTGCCATGCACCGGCGCATACCCATGCTCCCGCGTCAGCCAGATCACATCGCCCGACTCCGCATCCACACACGCCGTCCCCATGTGCCCAAAGTGCGCATAAAGCCGACCCGCCTCAAAAATCGGTGTCGGACTCGCATGACTGTTCTTCTGGTGAATCTTCGGCACCTCACTGTCCTTCTGCTCAAACAGCGTCTTCTGCCAAATCACCTTCCCGCTCGCCGCATCCAGCGCCATCACCCCAAGCTCCCGATCCGCCCCCGGCCGCTCGCTCCCCTTCGGCACCGCGCTCGTCAAATAAATCCGCTCCCCCGCCACCACCGGCGACGACCAACCCAACCCCGGCACCTCCACCTTCCACACCACATTCTTGTTCGCCCCCCACTCCACCGGCAACCCCACCGCACTCGACACCCCCTGCCCCGTCGGCCCCCGAAACTCCGTCCAATCCTCCGCCCATCCCAAAGGACAACCACCCAGCAACAACCCCACCGTCAAAAAGCGCGCGCAACAAATCATAATCAAAAAAGCAACCCCCACCAAACGCCCTCCACCCCCCACTTCTCGCACCCCGATTCACAAACTCCCAACGACGTTACCCGATTGAGCTTGTGAACACTCACGCAGCAAGTCATCCTCCATCATAACCGAAACGTCGATCTCAACGCACACACCTCATCATGGACAACGCTCACATTCTTCTCATCGCATTGAAGGTCATCGTTGCCCTCGGCATTTTAAACGTCTGGCTGCTCCGCTCCGGCAAAGCGACCTCGTATCGTGGTGGCGCCGCCAAAACCCTCCGCGCTGAGTTTGCCACGTATGGATTGCCAGCGTGGTCCTTTTTCGCAATCGGCGGGCTGAAGATCGCACTCGCATTGGCTCTTCTGATTTCAATACCCTATCCAAGCCTCACACAACCTGCCGCCATCACTCTCGGACTGCTCATGCTCGGCGCCTTTGTCATGCACCTCAAAGTGAAGGACCCCATGTCCAAATCGCTGCCAAGTCTCGCCGTCCTCGCCATGTGCGCCACCATCGCCTTCAGCTGAAAGGAACGGCTATCTAAAACACCACCAAGCACAGGTACGCATTCAACAGCAGATAAATCAGCGCTGGCAGCGTCTGGATCAGACTATCTTGGATTCGAATGCGGACACCCACTGCCACCAGCATCATCAAGGCAAGCCCTCCTGCCGCCATCTGCCCCATCCAAGCCTGACTCAGCCCAGCCAGCAAGCCGACTGCTGCCGCCAACTGCAACCCACCCACTAAGGTCCTCTGTGGTCCGACACCATAACGTACAAACTCACGCTTGATGTAGGGTGAGACAAAGCAAGACAGCCCATAAACAAAAAAGGAAATGGCAGAGAAAACAATCAGGGCGGCATTCAAGATGCCAAACCTAGCACCTCCACCTGCACCACACAAGGTGGTCTGGATACTAGCCCATCAAACACACACCTTTAAACGGCCTTCATCGTCAATCGCTCCATCCAGTCGCCTTTCAAACACGTCACAACCCCGCACCTGGATGCACAAGCAGCTCAAATAAAAAAAACTAAACCGCGTCACCCTAACTGAACCCCGCTCGTTTTCATCAGCGTCGATAACATCGACAAGAAAAAACCAACGCCAAATCAAACCATGAAAAAATTATTCGTCTTAGCTGCCCTCACCCTGTCCATCGTCCCGTTCGTCAACACCACCGCCAAAGCCGCCGACGAAACCGTCGTCGCCATCGCAGCCGGAAATGCTGACTTCTCCACTCTCGTCGCCGCCGTCAAGGCCGCTGACCTCGCTGAAACACTCAGCGGAGCCGGCCCCTTCACCGTGTTCGCCCCAACAAACGCCGCCTTCGACAAACTCCCCAAGGGCACGGTCGAAGACCTGCTCAAGCCTGAAAACAAGGCCAAACTCGCCGCAATCCTCACCTACCACGTCGTCGCTGGAAAAGTGATGGCTGCCGATGTGAAGACCGGCATGGTCAAAACCGTTCAAGGAACCGACCTGGATGTCAAAGTCTCAGCCGATGGCGTCACCGTCAACGATGCCAAGGTCGTCAAGACAGACATCGTCGGAAGCAACGGCGTCATCCACGTCATCGACACAGTCGTCCTGCCGAAATAAGACTCTTGTTCCAACCGGATTCCGGGTGTTGAGTGCTCAAGGCAAATGCCTTGGGCATTCTTCGTTTCTAAATACCCCGATGTTAGGATAGGAAACCATCCACGATCGCCTTCCAATCCACTCAACAATCCCCCCAGCCATGACACTTCTCATCCATCCCCGGTTCGACGCCTTTTGCCGACCATGAAGCACGTCCTAATCCTTGGCGGCGGATTCGCAGGTCTCGAATGCGCCAAGCGGATGCGCAACGAAAACTTCCGCGTCACCTTGGTGGATCGCTGGAATCACCATCTGTTCCAACCCCTTCTCTACCAAGTTGCCTCTGGGGCACTGGCCATGGCTGAAATCGCCCAACCCCTGCGCAGCATCCTCTCCAGTCACAAAAACGTCACCACCATCATGGACGACGTCGTCCACATCGACCTTCCAAACAAAAAGGTGCAGCTCAAAAGTCGCTCACTCGACTACGATTATCTCGTCATCGCGCTTGGTTCCAAGACCAGCTTTTTCGGTCACAACGACTGGGCCCAGCACACCCTCGGCCTCAAAAGTCTCGATGATGCGATGGCCATCCGCAAAAAAGTGCTGCTCGCTTTCGAAGAGGCGGAGTCAGCCGTGAATTCAGAGGAAGCGCAAAAGTGGCTCACCATCGTCGTTGTCGGCGGTGGTCCCACCGGCGTTGAAATGGCTGGTTCGTTAGCTGAGCTTTCTCACCGGGTCCTCAAAAACGACTTCCGCCATATCGACCCCACCCAGGCCAAAGTCCATCTCATCGAAGCCGGACCCAAATTGCTCCCCATGTTCCCTGGCGGCCTTCCTGACTACACAAAGGACCGCTTGGAGTCCATGGGCGTCACGGTCCACCTCAACTGCCCCGTCAAAGACGTCGGCCAAGGCTATGTCATCGCCGGAGATCAACGCATCGACAGCGGCATCGTCATTTGGGGCGCGGGTGTCGAGGCCAGCGAAGTGTCACGCACCCTTGCCGGCGTTAATCTGGATCGCGCCGGCCGCATCGAAGTCCTCCCGGACTTGAGTCTCCCCGGCCACCCCGAAGTCTTCGCCGCAGGAGACATCGTCGCTCTAACAGACAAACACGGCGTTAAAGTCCCGGGCGTCTCCCCGGCTGCGATTCAAATGGGCGCATTCATCGCAAACAGCATCCAATCCGAACCCACCAGCGGCGAACGCCAAGCCTTTGCCTATTGGGACAAAGGCAGCATGGCAACCATTGGCCGCAGTGCTGCCGTCGTCAGCTTTGCAGGCATTCAAATGCGAGGATTCATCGCGTGGCTCATGTGGCTCTTCGTTCATCTGGTTTTCCTCATGAACATGCGCAACCGCGTCTCCGTTTTCTTGCACTGGGTGTGGTCTTACTTCACCTGGCAGCGCGGCGCACGCGTCATCCAGTCGCCACGCAACCCGTAGAACGCATTGCTTACAGTGCTCTAACGCTCCACCTTCTCAAACGGCCCGGCATTCGACAAAATCACCCCATTCTCGGTCACATACTCGTCCCAGAGTCGGATCATCGCTGCACGTTTCTCAGGCTCCTCAGCGGACAAATCTTTCATCTCGGCCGGATCTTGCTTCAGGTTGAACAACTCCCAGTCCCCTTTCCCTCCAACAGACGGCAAAAGGTAAAGGAGTTTCCAGTCGCCCTGCCGGATCATCCGGTTGCCAAACAATTCCCCACCAATCCACACCGCATCCGTTCGAGTGCTCTCCTCATCCCCAGCAAGCAACGGCCACATCGACTTCCCCTTCGGTCGCGCCACCTTACTGCCCGCCTCCTCCGACGGATGCTTCACCCCCGCCGATTCCAGAAATGTCGGCAGAATGTCCATCACATGCAGCACCGACGCGTTGATATCCCCTGAAAGCCTGACCCCGGGACCGCTAACAATCAGCGGCGCACGAATACCCCCATCGGCCTCGATCCCCTTGTACAAACGCAACGGCACACTGCTCACCTGCGCCCAGGCCGGCCCATACTCCACGCAGGAGCCCGGGCGACCAATGTTCTCCAATCGATTATCAAAGGTCTTGCTGAACCAACCCTGCGCCGCTGGCGATAGCTTGGCAATCAGGTCGGACATGTCTTCACCTGCAGCTCCGTTGTCAGACAGGAAAACGATCAGCGTGTCATCATATTGCCCCGATTCTTTCAAGTGGGAAATCAAGCGACCAATCTGATCATCCATGTATTCGATCATCGCCGCATAAACTTCCATCTTCCGGGCGGCAAGCTTTCGCTGCTCATCGGTGAGTGCGTTCCATGCATGAAGATGCGGCAGTCGTGGGAAGGTCTCCACCCCTTGACCGACAATCCCAAGTTTCTTCTGCCGCTCCAGCCGCTCCTGCCGGATCACATCATATCCCTTGTCATACTGACCCCGATACTTGTCCTTCCACGCCTCAGGAATCGCCAGCGGACCATGGGGAGCCTGAAAAGCGAGGTAGGCAAAGAAGGGTTTGCCATCCTTTCCGCTTTCTTGGACGCCATCGATAATGAAATCCGTCAAACCCTTCGACGAGTAGTAGTCAGACGGCAACTCCTTCACCAGTTCGCCATTGCGGGTGTAGGTCACTTTTGGCTCAGAAGGCAGTAGCCCCATCATGTCGCCCCAATGGCTGCAAGCCCCTTGAAGCAACGAGAACTCCCGCTCAAACCCTCGGGCCGCCGGCCAATGCTCGGGCTTCTCTCCCAAGTGCCATTTGCCAGCCATGCAGGTCCGGTAACCGCCGTCACGCAACACGGTGGCCAAAGTGACAACGCGATCATTCAAATGCCCTTCGTAGCCCGGCTTCCCCTTCTGGGTCGGACCCGTCCACTCCGCCATGTTGCCAATCCCGGCAACATGATGGTCCGTCCCGCTCAACATCATCGAGCGTGTCGGAGAACAACTCGGCGCCACATAGAAGTTCGTCCCCCGCATGCCCCGAGAAGCCAGGGCATCAATGTTCGGCGTCCGGATTTCACCCCCGAAGCACCCAAGGTCCGAGTAACCCAGGTCGTCAGCAACAATCAGCAGAAGATTGGGTCGGGCTTCTGCCGCTTGCGCCAGATCAAAGGCAAACAGCCCCGAGCAAAACACAGTCAGAGCGTGGAACAGAGAATTCGTGGACATGATTGAAAAAGGTTCGTTAGCGCACTCATCGGGTAAACTTCGAAAGGTGAACGGTGGATCGGAACACGCCCGCAGAACCCAAGGCTTGGTTCACGCAAAAGCACGGAACCAAACACCTCCCAATCCTCCCTCCCCAACTCCGCCGCACCAGAGGCGCGGCGGCATTCTCCTGAATCTTCGCCGCTGAAAGCCGCGATCAGAATCGCACTTCCAAACCCATAACGGGGCCATGGCTGACAACGTCCATGTTGAAACCACCATCACTGTAGTCGATGCCCAGTGCGCGGTAACCCACCAGCAATCCGACCGAGTCGTTCACATTGTATCCAATCCCGCCAAACGCGTTCCAGATCAAATCGGAACTCACACCGAAGCCACCAACGTCACCCGCGTAGCGGAAGAACCAGCGATCACTCAGCTCCGCCTGCCCACGGAGACCGACCAGCGGATCCACCCATGAGGTATCCGCCCCACGGGTCACCTGACCGCCTCGGGCAAAGCGCCCCGTGAGATCCACTTCCATCGCAGTCACCCGCGCACCGGCATACACCGACATGTGGTAGTTCTCCGTCTTAATCACGCGATAAGCAATGACCGGAGTCACAAACAGCTGCTTCTGCTCAAACCGGAAACTGTCAAACAAAATGCCGCCGCCGCCAATGTCCTGGGACAGCTTGGCATAAATCACATCAACCCCCAGCGACCAGCGATTGTAGCCCATCTCAAACACGCCCATGAACGTCATATCCACACTGCTCAACGTGTCAGACATGCTGATATCCACCGGCGCGCTCAGACCATGCACCCCAACATCGCCCTCAACAGCCGTCAGCCAGCCATAAGGAGCCGCGCGAAACCACCAACCTTCATCGGAGGGCGTTGGCGCAATGGCAACTGGCGCAGGAGCTGAAGTTCCAGCCTGGCTAAGGCTGGCGGTGGCAAGGAGGCAAAGAACGAGCCAGTTCTTTGGAGAGCACGGAGATTGGATCGTTTTCATGGTGGTTGGTTCGTTTGGTCGTTGATGTGAATCTGAGTCCACAAGCAACAGAAGCGCGAATTCGATAAGAGCAACCCATTCCGGTCCACCGATTTTGTCCCCGGCCTCTCCTGGTTTGCCTGACCGTTTCCCGAAGGAACGGTCATTTTGATCCAGCGAACGCAGCTGCCCAAGAGCCTTCACCCTCAACCCGCCACCTCAGCCACCACCTCTTCCTCCGGCGGCACTTCCACCGGCTCCGCTTTCGAACTCACCCGCACAAACTTCGGCAACCACACGTCCCAGTCCGCCAAAATCGCCTGCGCCCGCAAACTCCCCGTGTGTTCCAAATGCTCCGTCACCAGATTTTTCAACTGATTCACATCCTCCGGATCCGTCACCGCCGTCCCCCGAATCATCTCCGGATTGTGCAACTGCCCAAAGCTCCCCTTCTCATCGAGCAAATACGCCACCCCACCGCTCATCCCCGCCCCAAAGTTCTTCCCGAACTCACCCAGAACCACCGCCACACCCCCCGTCATGTACTCGCAACCATGATCGCCAATCCCCTCCACCACCGCCGTCGCACCCGAGTTCCGCACACAGAAACGCTCCCCGGCACGACCCGCCGCAAACAAATGCCCGCTCGTCGCACCATACATCACCGTGTTGCCCAGAATGCTGTTCTCCCACGAGTTGAAGGAGGGATGCGCCCTTGGACTCGGCTTGATGATGATCTCACCCCCGCACATCCCCTTGCCCACGTAATCGTTCGCCTCGCCAATCAAAGTCAGCTTCACCCCGCCACACAGGAACGTCCCAAAACTCTGCCCGGCACTGCCTTCGCACGTCACATCCACACTCCCCGCAGGCAGCCCGTGATTCCCGTGATGGAACGCGATCTCCCCGCTCAACTTCGTCCCGATGTTGCGGAACGTGTTTTTGATCTTGTAGCGCAGCGGCATCACCTTCGCCTTGTCGCGAATCGCAAACTGCGCGTTCTGAATGATCCGGTCATCCAACGGATGCGCGTCCAGCCCGTCGTTCTGGTTCATCAAACAAATCCTCGGCGCATCCTGCCCCAACTCCTTGCCCACATCCTTCAGCACCCGGCTCAAATCGATCAGGTTCGCCTTCTTGTGCCCCGGCACCTGCCGCTGCCGCAAAAACTCGGGCCGCCCGATCAAATCATCCATCTTCGCCACACCCAACGACGCCATGATCTCCCTCACCTCCTGCGCCACCCCATTGAAGAAGTTCACCACATGCTCCGGCTTGCCTTTAAACTTCGCCCGGAACTTTGGATCCGTCGTCGCCACTCCCACCGGGCAGTTGTTCAAGTGACACTGCCGCACGTAAACACAACCCAGCGCAATCAACGCAATCGTCCCAAAATTAAACTCCTCCGCTCCCAGAATCGCAGCGATGGCAATGTCACGCCCGTTCCGCAACCCCCCGTCCGTCCGCAGCGTCACCCGCTCGCGCAACCCATTCAGCATCAGCACCTGCTGCGTCTCCGCAACGCCCAACTCCCAGGGCAATCCCGCATGCTTGATTGACGACAATGGACTTGCGCCCGTTCCCCCGTCATGCCCCGAAATCAGAATGATGTCCGCATTCGCCTTCGCCACCCCGGCCGCAATCGTCCCCACCCCAGCCTCAGCCACCAGCTTCACACAAACCCGCGCCCGCGGATTCACCTCCTTCAAATCGTGAATCAACTGCGCCAGATCCTCAATCGAGTAAATGTCATGGTGCGGTGGCGGACTGATCAACATCACTCCCGGCGTCGTGTTCCGCAGCTTCGCAATCAGCCGATTGACCTTCATCGCCGGCAACTGCCCACCCTCCCCGGGCTTCGCTCCCTGAGCCATCTTGATCTCCAACTCCCAAGCACTACTCAAATACTCCGCCGTCACCCCAAACCGCCCCGACGCCACCTGCTTGATCTTCGAATTCGCCCAGTCCCCGTTCGCCGAAGGCCGGAACCGCCTTGGATCCTCCCCTCCCTCGCCCGAATCCGACTTCCCGCCGATCCGGTTCATCGCAATCGCCAAAGCCTCATGCGCCTCAGGTGAAATCGCCCCCAGCGACATCGCCGCCGTCGTAAACCGCACCCGAATGTCTTCAATCGGCTCCACCTCATCAATCGGAATCGGCCCGCCACTGCTCGGCACAAACTCCAGCAAATCCTTCAACGCCACCGGCGTGTTCTCCAACTGCGTCGCCACATACTTCTGATAGTCCTCCGCTGACCCCGACTTCACAAACGTGTGGAAGTTCTTGATCACCGGACCCGTCACCGCATGCATCTCACCCTTCTGCCGGGGCCGGTAATACCCCGGATCTCCCAACTCCACCGGCTTCACTTCCACATCACTCTCTTCCCCCGGCACCGGCAGCGAATACCCCAGCGCATGACGCGCCAACGCCTCCTCAGCTAGCTCAGCAAACCCCACCCCGCCAATTTGCGACGGCGTCCCCGTGAAACAGTAATCGATCACTTCCTTGCCAATCCCCACCGCCTCAAAAATCTGCGCGCCCGTGTAGCTACTCAACACCGAGATCCCCATCTTGCTCATGATCTTGAGCACCCCTTTCTCCAGCGCCTTCCGGAAATTCGTCGCCGCCTTCACATAGTCCACCCCTTCCAGCGCCGGCTTCCTCGCCGTCTTGTCCGCCTCCAGCGTCTCCCGAATCGTCTCGTAAGCCAGATACGGACAAACCGCCGACGCACCAAACCCAAACAGCGTCGCCATCTGGTGCGTGTCCCGCGCCTCAGCCGTATCCACCACCAAACTCAACCGCATCCGCACCTGCTTGCGATTCAAATGCTGATGCACCGCCCCCGTCGCCAAAAGCGCCGGCACCGCCACCCGCGAATGATCCATCGCCCGGTCACTCAGAATCAAAATATCCACGTCATCCGCAACCGCCGTCCCTGCTTCATGGCAAAGCCTCACCAGCGCCGCCTTCAATCCCGCAGGCCCCTCTTCCACCGGCCACGTCGCATCCAACGTCCGGCACTGGTAATCCGGCAAATTTTTGAGCGTCTCCAACTCGTTCTCAAACAAAAACGGACTCGTCAGATGCACCACCTTCGCGTGGTCAGGCGTCTCATCCAAAAAGTTCCGTTGCCAGCCCAACACCACATCCAAACTCATCACCGCCCGTTCCCGAATCGGATCAATCGGCGGATTCGTCACCTGCGCAAACGCCTGCTTGAAATACCCCGCCAGCAACCGGGGCCGCATCGATAGAATCGACAGCGCCACATCATCTCCCATTGAGTAAATCCCCTCCTCCCCCTTCTGCAGCATCGGCACCAGCGAGAAATCAATCTCCTCCTTCGTCCATCCAAACGCCGCCTGCCGCTGCGACAACCCCAGCACATCCAGATCCGCACTCGGTGGCTCAGGCGCCTGCGCCGTCAAACTCGTCCGCCTCTTGAGCCACTCTCCGTAAGGCTGGCGACTCGCCAACTCCGCCTTGATCTCCGCATTGAACCGAACCCCACCCTTCATCGTGTCCACCTCCAAAATCTCACCCGGAGCCAGCCTCCCTTTCCGAATCACCTTCGCATCATCCAGCGGAATAATCCCCACCTCCGACCCCAGCGCAAAAATCCCATCTTCCGTCAACTTCCACCGACTGGGTCGCAACCCGTTCCGGTCCAGTCCAGCCACCACCCGCGTTCCATCCGTCATCACCAACGCCGCCGGACCATCCCACGGCTCGCTGAAGCACTCGTGAAACTCATAAAACGCCTTCAGCTCCGCCGACGTCGTCGGATCAATCCCATACGCGCTCGGCACCAGCATCGCCAGCGCATGCGTCAAACTCCGCCCGCTCAGGACCAGCAACTCCAGCGCCTGATCCAGACTCGCCGAGTCCGAGCTATTCACATCCAGCAGCCGCTTCAACAGATGCTCATTGTTCGACCAGAACTCATGCTCAAAGTCACTCGTCCGACTCGTCAACCAGTTCCGGTTCCCCCGCACCGTGTTGATCTCCCCGTTGTGCGCCAGCATCCGAAACGGATGACTCAACGC
>JAIYDW010000175.1 GCA_027487315.1 Verrucomicrobiaceae bacterium
GTGGGGGGTGGAGGGGTGAGGGGGTGAGGGGGAGTTGGGTGAGGCTGGGCTGGGGGTTGGGGGGTGGGGAGGGGGAGTTGTTGGTAGTGGGTGCGGGGGTCGCGGCGGCGGAGGGGGAGGGCGGTGGCGGGGCCGATGGTGGTCACGCCTTCGGCTTGGAAGGCTTGGAGGGGGGCGTTGTAGGCGCAGTGGGGGCAGGTGGTGATGCTGGTGGGCCGTGTTTGGGTGGCCAAGAAGTCGCTGCCACAAGAGGGGCACTTGATGCTGTAGGCGGCGGGCATGAGAGGAAAGGGAGACTCAGGCAACGGCACCGGCTTGCAACGCGGCGAGGCGTTGAAGCAGAGGTGGATGCGTGTAGTGGAGGCGGACGGCGAGGGGGTGAGGGGCGGGGTGGGAGAGATGATCTGAGGAGAGTCTCTTTAGCGCTGTTTCTAGTGGGGTGGAGGAGCCCATGGCTGAGCGCGCGAAGGCGTCGGCTTCGAATTCGTGGACCCGGCTGAGCCACATGCCCGGGAGGGAGAGGAGGAGGGAGAAGGGTTTGTAGAGGATGGAGAAGACGGCGAAACCAAGCCCGATGGGGGTTCCGGAAATGCCGAAGGCTGCGAAGAAGGCGGGACTTTGCAGGGCGAAGTGGAGTCCGGCGAAGAGGAGCGCACTTTCGATGAGGCCGATGATGAGATGGCGGGTGACGTGGCCGCGTTTGGAGTGGCCGATTTCATGCGAGAGGACGGCGAGGAGTTCGTCTTGGGAGTGGGATTCGACCAGGGTGTCGTAGAGGGCGATGCGTTTGGATTTGCCGAAGCCGGCGAAGAAGGCGTTCGCTTTGGAGGAGCGGCGGGAGCCGTCGACGATGGAGACGTCGGCGACGGGGAAGTCGAGTTGGCGGGAGAGGGCGAGGATGGCGTCGCGGAGAGGGCCGTTCGGGAGAGGGTCGAAGCGGAGGAAGAGGGGCATGATGAAGCGGGGGGAGATCCAGGTCATCAGGAGAGAGAAGAGGGCGAGGGTTCCCCAGGCGGCGGCGGGGGCCCAGGAGAGGGTTTCGAAGAGCCAGATGATGAGAGCGAGCAGCGGGAGGCCGATGATGGCGAGCAGCAGGATGGTTTTGATTTGATCGAGGATGAAGGTGCGCAGCGTGGTGCGATTGAAACCGAAGGCGGTTTCGATTTTGAAGGTTTGCCAGAGGGTGAAGGGAAGTGCGATGAGAGAGGTGGCGATGGTGGTGAGGGTGAGCGCGAGGGTGCCGGTGGCGGTGGTATTCCAGCCGAGAGCGGTGGTCCATGTGTGGAGCCAACCGAAACCGCCGGCGAGCCAGAAGGTGATGAGGAAGGCGAGTTGGGTGGTGGCTTGGGCGAGGTCGAGCTGGGTGCTTTGGCGGTGGTAGTCCTGGCAGCGCAAGAGGGTATCGGGATCGTAGAGGGGGCGCATGGCCTCCGGGAGAGGTTTGGCGAATTGGGCGAGGTTCAGGAGGGAGATGATCAAGTCCAGGTGATAGAGGATGATCACGCCGCCGAAGGCTGCCAGGAACCAGGGGTTTGAGGGGTTCATGAGGGGAGCGGAAGGGAGTCGTCCTCGATGCGGGTTCGGTGATTGAGGTAGGCGGCGCTGATGTCGTCGAGTTGCATGAGGCTGCCGACGGAGGCGAATTGGTTGCGCAGGAATTTGCCGGAGGGCAGGCTGCGGGTGTAGTGCATGAGGCGGGAGCGCATGGCGCGGATGACTTCGAATTCGCCGCCACGAGTGGAGTGGGCGATGGCGAGGACGCAGTGGCGACGCATGAAGGCGAGTCGGGTTTCGGCGGGCACGGGATCGGGTTGGACGCCGTGGTTGAGGTAGTGGCGGGCTTCCTGGAAGACCCAGGGGTTTGTCATGGCGGCGCGGCCGATCATGATGCCGCGAACGCGGGTTTGGGCGCGACGGACTTCGACGTCGGCTCCGGTGGCGACGTCGCCATTGCCGATGACCGGGATGGTGATGGAGTCGGCGACTTGGCCGATGACATCCCAGTCGGCGAGGCCGGTGTAGCCTTGGGCGCGGGTTCGGCCGTGGATGGTGACGGCGGCCATGCCGCAGTCCTGAAGGCGGGTGGCGACTTCGAGGGCGTTGATCTGGGAGGCGTCCCAGCCGATGCGGATTTTGGCGGTGACGGGGACGCCTGTGGGGCGGACGGCGTCGGCGACACCGCGGGCGACGCTTTCGAGGAGGGGGCAGTCACGGAGGAGGGCGGAGCCACCGTTTTTGGAGACGACTTTGTTGACGGGGCAACCGAAGTTGATGTCGATGAAGTCGGGTTGTTTGCGGTCGATGATTTTGCGCGCGGCTTCGCCCATGCGTTTGCCGTCAGCGCCGAAGAGTTGGACGCCGATGGGGCGTTGGGCTTCGTCGAATTCGGTGTAATGGCGGGTGCGTTCGTCGGCTTGGAGGATGCCTTCGGCGGAGACGAATTCGGTGACCATGACATCGGCGCCGAGTTCTTTGCAGAGGCCACGAAAGATCTGGTCCGTCACGCCTGCCATGGGGGCAAGGTAGAGAGGGAAGGAGTCGTTGTGGAGCCAGGGGAGCATGAAGGGCCTAGCTTACAGCATGAGAGGGGGAGGGGCAAGGGGGAGCGGGGGAGTGGGGAGTGGGGAGTGCGGATTGCGGAATGCGGAATGCGGAATGCGGAATGCTGCTGACGTGGGCACGCAGAGGCGCGGAGAGGGAGGCGGCGCAGAGGGGGCGATTGGGGTATGGATGTTGGAGTCCGGAGTTGGGTCGGGGAAAAAATGGTGGCCGTTGCTCTGGGGCTTCCAGTGCAACGGCCACTGCTTTTGTTGAACTGCGTTAGAGTTTGACGCCGACTTTGGGTTGTTTGGTGATGGACTCGGTTTGCTTTTGGATGTTGTCGCCGACTTTGTTGTTCTCGAGTTTGGCGATTTTTTCCTTCACGCTGAGGCTTGAGGGATCGATTTCCTGGGTTTGGCTCAGGGTGTCTGGATTCTGGGTGCTGCTGTCGGTCAGGGTTTCGCGTACGGACTTGGGGCGGGCGAGTGTTTGCTGGTCGGGTTGTTGGGTGTCTAAGTCGACTTTGGGTTGGTCGGTATCGACCTTTGGCTGTTGGACGTCTGTTTGAGGTTGTTGGACGATGACCTGGGGTTGTTGGACGATGACTTGGGGTTGTTGGACGGCGAGGCCGCGTTGTTGGTTGTAGGCTTTGGATTCGCTGACGAAGGTTTTGAACGCGGTTTTGTGTTCGTCAGTGGTTTGCATCCAAAGATGTTCTTGTGCCTTGGTTCCGCCGATTTTGGCGGTGCGCTCTTGGAAGTTGAGTTGGGTTTTGTCGGGGTAGGTGTTGAAGCGCTGCTTCAGAGGGGTCATGTGACGGTTCCCGTTTTCACCAAAGTCTTCGTGTTTGTTTGAGAGCATGGAGACGGGCATGGGTCTCTGGCCCTGTTGTACGCGTTGGGTTTGGTCGGCGACGATCTGATCGGCAAGGCCGACATTGTCCATGACCTCGCTGAGTTGGTGTTTTGGAATCAGATTGGCCGCAGGCCCGAGTGTGCCTTTCATGCCTTCTTTGGTTGCCTGCCGGACGGAACTGAAAGTGGAGATGAGGTGGAGGCCGGCTGAATCCGGGTTCTGTTTGGCGGCGTACATGGCCGGGAAGCCGCCGAGGGAGAAGCCGGAGTAGGCCTGCTGATTCTTGGGTACGCCTTGTTGTTCCAGGTGTGCGATGACGTTGTCGACGTGGGTCTTGATGGTGGCCTCGCTGGCGTCTGCCGGGTAGTCGAACACGGCAAAGCCGAGGCCTTGGTCCCGGCACATTTCTGCCATTTCTTTGATGGAGGTAGTGTACTTCTCCCGATCAAATTCGCTGCCGCCGAAATACACGATGGTTGGATTGCCGGGTTTGGCCTTCAAGTGCCAGCCATTCTCGGTTCCGACGGTGGTGGGCTGGAATTGGTTCTCTGGATTGCGGAAGGTGTCGCGATTGTCTTTGTGTTTGCCAAACTCGCCAACGAGGGTGGGAATCGGCAAGTCTGAGGGTTTCTGCTTCATCTCATAGATTTCGGCGGTGGCTTTGGCGTTGGCTTTGCCGCCGATGAGATTGCGGAGTTGACGGATGCCTGGCAGGTTGCTGAGGTTTTTGGAGATTTTGGATCCGATGCCTGTTTTGGCATCGCGCTTTTCTTGATTGAGGGTGTCGATGGGCATGGCGGGTGGGCGTGGGTGAGAGGGCCTCTGATTGGATGAATACGGGAAGGGAAGGGGAAGGTTACGAAGGTGTTTGGTTTGCAGGGGGTGGGAGGGAAGGGTAGAAGAAGAGGCGGCTTTGCCGCATGGGGGCGCCAGCGGGCTGGCTGGGGGAAAGCGGCAGCGGGCTGCTCGCAGTCGAAGGGAGAGGCGCTACGGACTGAAGTCCGCGCTCTGGGGAGGGGGTTTTTGGAAATGGGGTTGTTTTTGGGGCGTTATGGGTGCCTGTGTTGGCCCGGGTTTTGGGTTTTTGCTTTTTTTGACATGTCTCTTCCTCGCTTTGCTTTGCGTCATCCGTGGACCGTTTTGGTGGCGGTGGTGGCGGTATTGTTGGGGGCTTGGATTGCGACGAAGAAGATGGCGCGGGATGTGTTTCCGCCGCTGGGGATTCCGACGATCTATGTGGCGCAGCCTTATGGGGGAATGGATGCGGCGCAGATGGAGGGGTATCTGACTTACTATTACGAGTACCACTTTCTCTACATCGCGGGGATCGAGCATGTGGAGTCGAAGAACATTCAGGGGGCGTCCATCATGAAGCTGCAGTTTCATCCGGGGACGGATATGTCGGCGGCGCTGTCGGAGACGATTGCGTATGTGAACCGGAGCCGGAGTTTCATGCCGCCGGGGACGCCGGGGGCGTTTGTGACGCGGTTTGATGCGGGGAGTGTGCCGGTGGGGAATCTGGTGTTTGCGACGGAGAATCCGGCGCGGACGGTGGGGCAGATGCAGGATGCGGCGCTGAATATGGTGCGGCCGTTGTTTGCGACGCTGCCGGGGGTTTCGGCACCGCCTCCGTTTGGGGGGAGTGCTCGTACGATTCTGATCAATGTGAAGCCGGATCGGCTGCGGGCTTATGGGCTTTCGCCGGATGATGTGGTGAAGGCGATGACGGAGGCGAATACGATGAGTCCGAGCGGGAATCTGGCGCTGCCGGGCAAGTATCCGATTGTGCCGACGAATGCGGTGGTGAAAAACATTCAGGATCTGGCGGCGGTGCCGCTGAAGGTGACGGAGAAGGGGGCGGTGTTTGTGCGGGACATTGGGGAGGTGAGTGATGGGAGCGATCTGCTAACGAGCATCGCGATTGTGAACGGGAAACGGACGGTGTACATGCCGGTGACGAAGCGGAGTGATGCCTCGACGCTGAGTGTGGTGGAGCTGGTGAAGCAGAACCTGCCGAAGTTTAAGGCGGCCTGTCCTGAGGACATCAACGTGACGTTTGAGTTTGACCAGAGTCCGTGGATTCTCCGGGCGATTGAGGATCTGGTGAAGGAGGGGATGCTGGGGGCGATGCTGACGGGGTTGATGGTGCTGGTTTTCCTGCGGGACTGGCGGAGCGTTTTCATTGTGGTGCTGAACATTCCGATTGCGATTGCGGCGGCGGTGCTGGGGCTGTGGATGGCGGGGTATACGATCAATCTGATGACGCTAGGGGGTTTGGCGCTGGCGGTGGGGATCCTGGTGGATGAGGCGACGGTGGAGATCGAGAACATTCATCGGCGGATGAAGATGGGTGGGGGGCAGAGTCTGCGGCGGGTGGTTTTGGATGCGTCTAAGGAGACGATCGGGCCGAGGTCGCTGAGCATGCTGTGCATTCTGGCGGTGTTTGTGCCGAGTTTCTTCATGACGGGGGCGGCGAAGGCGCTGTTTCTGCCGCTGTCTTTGGCGGTGGGTTTTGCGATGGTGGCGTCGTATCTGCTGTCGAGCACGCTGGTGCCGATTTTAAGCATTTGGTGGCATCAGGAGCCGAAGAATGAGGTGGGGGCCAAGGCTGCGAAGGAGTCGGCGCTGAGGTGGTTGTTTTTGCCGAGTTTGACGACGCGGCATGTGCTGGTGCCGGCTTATCTGGGAGGGGTGATTTTTGCGATTGGGGTGGTGCTGCCTTTCTTGGGGACGGAGATTTTTCCGCAGATTGATGCGGGGCAGATTCAGCTGAGGCTGAGGGCGCCAACGGCGACGCGGTTGGAGGCGACGGAGCAGATGGCGCTGCGGACGCTGGCGATCATTGGGGAGGAGGCACCGATCGCGACGAGCATGGGGCTGGTGGGGGTGCATGCGCCGAACTATCCGGTCAATTTGATTCACCAGTGGAACAGTGGGCCGGAGGAGGCGACGCTGCAGATTCAGCTGAAGGCGGGGCGGCCGCCGATTGCGGAGCTGCGGGAGAAGCTGCGGGCGCGGCTGGCGGCGGAGTTTCCCGGGGTTTTGTTTTCGTTTGAGCCGGCGGACATTGTGAGCCGGGTGATGGCGCTGGGGTCGCCGACGCCGATCGAGGTGGCGGTGAGCGGGAAGGATTTTGCGGCGAGTCGGGCGCATGCGGAGGTGCTGCGGGGCAAGCTGGCGGGTTTGAAGGGTTTGCGGGATGTGCAGTTCAGCCAGACCCTGGACTATCCGAGTGTGGATGTGACCATTGACCGGGAGCGGGCGGGTTTGCTGGGGGTGAAGATGAGTGATGCGACGCGCAGTCTGGTGGCGGCGACGGCGAGCAGTCGGTTCACGGTGCCGAACTACTGGGCCGATCCCAAAAGCGGACAAAGCTACAGTCTGCAGGTGCAGGTGCCGCAGACGATGATGAGCAGTGTTGAGGATTTGCGGAATCTGCCGGTGAGTGGAGCGGGTGGGGCGGCGGTGCCGCTGCGGAACCTTGCGAAGGTGAGTGAGGGGAGTGTCATCGGGCAGTATGATCGGTACAACATGTCGCGGACGGTTTCGATCATTGCGAATTTGCATGATCAGCCTTTGGGAGCGGCGGCGAAGGAGGTGGAGAAGGTGATGGCGGAGCATCCGGCGCCTGCGGGGGTGAGTGTGGCTTTGAGAGGGCAGGTGCCTCCGATGAAGGAGCTGCAAAGCGGGCTGCAGACGGGGCTGCTCATTGCGATTGTGACGATCTTTTTGCTGCTGGTGGCGAACTTTCAGAGTCTGCGTTTGGCGGTGATCGTGCTGACGACGATTCCGGCGGCGCTGCTGGGGGTGGTGCTGGCTTTGAAGCTGACTGGGACGACGGTGAACCTGCAAAGCTTCATGGGGGCGATCATGGCGGTGGGGGTGGCGGTGGCGAATGCGATTTTGCTGGTGACGTTTGCGCATCGGGCCCAGCTTGGCGGAATGAACAAGCGTGATGCGGCGCTGGAGAGTGCGACGACGCGGTTGCGGCCGATTTTGATGACGAGCCTGGCGATGATCGCGGGGATGGTGCCGATGGCGCTGGCGCGGAGTCAGACGTCGCCGCTGGCGATTGCGACGATTGGGGGGCTGGCTTTGGCGACGGTGGCGACGGTGCTGGTGCTGCCGGCGGTGTATGCGCTGCTGGCGAGTCCGACGGCGAAGGAGGCTTCGCTTGAACCTCTTGATTGAGTGGAGATGCGTTTCGAATTTTTTTAACCTGTTCGGCAGAAAATGGAAGCTCGACTAAGTCTCACCGTCATGAATCTCGCAGCGTTAAGTCTGTGGATTGTGTCCATCTATCTTTTTGCAGTCGTTGCGTCGTGGACGACAGCCATCGAGCCGAACTTGCTTCCAGCAGAGATAAGTGCGGAAGCTATCGAGGCCAAGTGGGTGGCCGCTGTAAATGAGCACGGCAAATGGCAAAACTGGGAACGGGGAACTATCGCTCAAAGACCGGTCTTTTTCGCTGCGCATGTGGCAGCACTCGCTCTGTGTGGTTTGTTAGCTATTCTTTTGGGCTTTCGAGCGTCCCGTATTTACAAAAGCCGAGAACAAGCCGTGGCTTCCAACGCCTAACCTGCTTCGACTTCAATACCTCATGATCGTTCAACCTTCATCACTCACTCCAATCCGCGTCGCCAGTCAGGCGTAGGAGGACTTCGACATTATGTTTATGAATCGTCTTTTGTTATTTCTTGCCCTTGCTTCGGGTGTGTCGGGGCTGGAGTTGCCGGTGGTGCAGCCGAGCACGGGGTTGATTCATCGGTGGGTTTCTTTGCCGGGGACGCTGGCGCCGTGGCAGCGGGCGGTGTTGCATGCGAAGGTGACGGGATTTGTGGCGTCTGTCACGGTGGATAAGGGGTCGATGGTGAAAAAGGGGCAGGTGCTGGCGACGCTGGAGGTGCCGGAGCTGGTCGCGGATCTGGCGAAGAATGAGGCGGAGGTGGTGGCGGGGGAGATCGAGGTGAAGCGGTTGCATGAGGCGCGCACGAAGTCGCCGGATTTGGTGCTGCCGCAGTCGGTGGATGATGCGGAGGCGCGGTTGGCGGTGGCGAAGGCGGGGAAGGAGCGGACGGAGACCTTACTGAAGTTTGCAACGATCCAGGCGCCGTTTGATGGGGTGATCACGATGCGTGAGGTGGATGTGGGGGCGCTGGTGACGGCGAACACTTCGGCTTTGTTTGAGGTGCAGGATGCGAGCACGATCCGATTGCAAATTCCGGTGACGGAGATGGAGGCGGGGTTGGTGCTGCCCGGGAAGCTGGTGAAGGCGCAGGTGGATGCGCTGGGTGCGGGGGCGGTGCCGATGGAGGGGCAGATCAGCCGGATCGGCTATGCGCTGGATCCGGTGACGCGGACGATGCTGGCGGAGGTGGATCTGAAAAACGCGGATTTGAAGTTGAGGCCGGGGATGTATGCGATGAGCAAGATCGCGGTGGAGTCGCATGAGGGGGCGATGCTGATTCCGGTGGCGGCTTTGGTGATGGAGAAGACGAATGGTTTTGTGTTCAAGCACGTGGGGGGCAAGGCGGTCAAGACGGCGGTGAAGCTGGGGTTCAATGATGGGACGCAGGTGGAGGTGCCGGAGTTGAAGGCTGGCGATGTGATTTTGGTGCCGGGGACGACGGTGCTGACGGATGGGCAGGCGGTGGAGGTGCGGAAATAGGAACCCCTCTTGCAACATGATGAACTGCTTTTTTTCGAATCGTGTTGGGCGGGTGCTGCTGCTGTCGGCCTGGGTGGTTGGTGCGGCCCTTGCGGTGGAACAGCCTGAGTCGCCGTATGTGGATTTGCGGACGGTGATGCGGTTGGCTGGGGCGAATAATGATGAGATCGAGCTGGCGCGGGTGCGGCATGAGCAGACGATTGCGGAGTCGAAGCAGGCGTGGCAGCGGTTTTGGCCGAGCTTGAGTTTGGGGGCGGGTTATCGCGGGCATCAGGGGAATGTGCAGGACATTGCGGGGGCGGTCTTTGATGCGCGGAAGCAGCAGTATACAGTGGGGGCGACGGTGATGATTGATTGGTCGCCGGGAGATCTGTATTATCAGGCGCTGGTGGCGAAGCAGCGGGCGCTGGCGGCGGAGCAGATGGTGGAGCAGTCGCGGCAGGCGATTTTGCTGGAGGCGGTGGAGCGTTATTACGATCTGCTGGCGGCGGAGGCGGATGTGGCGGTGATGGAGGATGATTTGCGAGTGGTGAAGGATTATGCGGAGCAACTGGATGGGGCGGTGAAGGCGGGGACGGCGTTCAAGGCGGATTGGTTGAGGGCGCAGACGCAGATCAGTCGGGGGCGGTTGCTGGTGCGGCAGGGGCAGGAGTCGAGGGATTTGGGGGCGGCGAGGCTGGCGGAGACGCTGCGATTGGCGCCGGAGACGGCGTTGAGGCCTGCGAAAGCGGATTTGGTGCCGGTGGCGTTGATGCTGAACCAGAGTGCGACGGCGCTGGTGGCGCAGGCGGTGACGGATCGGCCGGAGGTGGCGGCGGTGGCGGCGGCGAGTGCGGCGGCGGCGCTGGAGGACAAGCGGAGCAAGGTGGCGCCGCTGGTGCCGAGTGTGCAGGCGGGGTATGTGGGGGGTGGCTTGGGTGGGGGCTTCGAGGGCGACTGGGGGAACTTTGGGGGGCAGCAGGACTTTTTTGTGGGGTTGGGGTGGAAGATCGGGCCTGGGGGATTGTTTGACCGGCAGCGGCGGAAGGTGGCGGAAGCGCAGGTGGCGAGTGCGGCTTTGCAGGGGGAGCAGGTGAAGGCGGCGATAGGGCGGGAAGTGGTGGAGGCGGGGGCGCGGGTGAAGTCGGCGAAGGATCAGATCGACATCAGTGATGAGGCGGTGGCGACTGCGGAGGAGATGGCGGCGCTGGCGAAGGATCGGCAAGCGAGTCAGTTGGGGGTGGTGTTGGAGTATCTGCTGGCGCGTGAGGAGTTGACGCGAGCGAAGCGGGCGCGGGTGGCGGCGGTGGCGGGGTATAACAAGGCGCAGCATGCGCTGGCGCGGGCGGTGGGGGGGATTGAGAAGGCTGGGAAGTGAGGGGGGTGCCTCTCGCCTTTTTCGAATATGGCTTTGAAAACTTAGCTATTGATCCCTTTTTTATGCTTGGCGTTAAAGGCGTGTTTGGTGCTGATACTCAGAAGTATGGGCGAGCAAACAACTGTCAGGGTCCACAGCCAATCGAATGCTCCCGCTTCTTCGCCAGGTTCTCGCAGCCAGAAGAAGAAATAAAATGGGAGGCCTAGATTGAGTATCGAGAAAACTAGGATTGAAAGTGGAATGGCGGGGAGGTTAGGGGTAGCTCCTTTTTTCATTCGGGTTAGGCCAAACATTACCACCGAAACAAAGAATACAAGTGGGACTGCGATGAGCAAATAGACCGCTGCGATCATCATCCAGAAAGGGGCTACGGCGTAAGCAAGGTTCATTGTTTTTGAGGACGGATTAGCCAGCCGTAGCCGGGATGAAAGTCTGAATTCAAAATTGGACTTTTTAGCCCACGATAGTGTATGGCCTGAAGATCGCCTCGTAGACTTCCCGATCAAAATAGAAATGGTGAGTCAGTTGTGCATCAATTCGGTGGGTCTCATCCTCATAGTTATTGTCCCATCCGAAATCACTCCACTCGACTATCGTGTCGGAGACAGTGACTCTGCATGTAGTGACGCCGCAACCGTAGTCTGCGCATTCTCCGCAGATGAATATTGGAACCCGACCTGTTCGCAAGTCACTTTGCTCAGTGCCAAGGATCATTCTTGCGAACCGATCTTCCAATTCGGAGCGGGATACTTTTTCAGTTCCTAGCCAACCGAATGGAGTGATCGGGTCTGAGACCTTCAGAATATCCGAGAGGCGCTTACCATTGACGTAAAAGTCATGGTATCTGCAGTCCCGCTGTGTGCGGAAGCCTGGACGGACGGTGAGTTCATGCTTCGACATCTTTTTGGAAGGAACAAAGTGGATTATCGGCGAAGGTTTTGGTTTGTCAGCGGCATTATCGGTGACGGAACCTTGGATTCGTGAGGTGGGTTTGGGCTGTGCTTTGAGGTGAAAAAAGGGGTGGCTGGGGGTGGGAACGTTCGTATGGTTTGGGAAGCCATTTATTGATGCCGACTGAATTTGATATTTCCTATGCGCTGGAGCAGACCCAAGTGATTTATGAGCCTGACCGGAGGATCGATACCTTTGGGACGACGCAGTTTCAGTTTCAGTTGGTTTCCGAGTTGATGGATACGGTGGGTGCGGTGCGGGTGCGGGATGGGATCATTGAGGCGGATAAGCCGATGATTTTGCGGCCGGAGGGGATGGGGGGATTTGATTTTGAGGGTTTTGGGCCGCAGGCGGAGGTGTTCGGGAACTGGTTGAAGCAGCACATGGATCGGCTGGCGATTTTGCGGTATGGGTTCAGTTTTCGGAAGAATGACGTGAGCGAGCATGTGGTGCACGAGCCGATGGAGGTGGTGTGCGGGAAGCTGGTGGAGGAGACGAGGCGGTCCGGGAATCCGATGCGGGCGGTGATTCGGGGGGTGGACGATGTCTGGGAGGTGTGCCTGCTGAAGTTCACGGTGGAGATGATCGAGAAGTCCCAGGGGATCAATTTGTTTGATTTCAAGCGGCGGGGGTTGCTGTGAGGGGGGAATGGGTGAAGAAATGGGGTTCCAACCTGCCATCGGAGTCGATGGCCTGACGACGTGAAATGACGAGAGCCCAACTGAAGCTATTGATCTTTCTCATCACTGTGGGGCTTTTGCTCGGCAGTGTGGCGACGGCGTATTGGTTTTACATGCGGGTGATCCGGCCGGAGATGGTGGTGAAGTCGGAGATCGAGAAGATTCAAAAGGCGGACGTGCCGTTGAGGGATCCGGGGGTGAAGCGGTTTGAGGCGGCGGCGGATTTGATTCGGGTGGGGCAGTTGGATGAGGGGCGGGAGGCGATGTACAATTTGTTGAGGCAGTTTCCGGAGTCGCCGACCTGCGAGGAGGCGAAGCGGATCATTGGGGAGATCAATTTGGACCGGCTGTTTTCGCCGACGTATCTGGAGGGGAAGGTGGACTACATCGTTCAGCCGGGGGACAGGGGGCTCTTGGCGATCGCGCAGAAGCACAAGACGAGCCTGGATGCGATCGTGAGGTTGAACGGGCTGCGGGGGAACACGATTCATCCGGGGGATCACCTCTTGATTATGCCGGTGGATTTTGATTTTGCGGTGAATGTGACGGACAAGAAGGTGGTGGTGCTGCGGCAGGGGCGGTTCTTTGCGGAGTATCCGGCGGTGGATGTGAGATTGCCGGCGGGGTTTCGGGTGCCAGCGGAGGTGAAGTTGGCGACGAAGAGCGCGTCATTGGACGGCAAGCCGGTGGCGGCGTCGGATGAGGCCTATTTGGATGCGGAGAAGGTGATTCCGGCGGCGAATCGGCCGGGGGTGGTGCTGCGGACGGTGCCGGTGGCGCGGGTGGAGGCGAGTGAGGGAAAAGGGAGTGAGGTGGCGAGTTTGACGCCGCAGTTTGGGATTTTTATGTTGAGGGAAGACCTGGAAGAAGTGTTTGCAATGGCGCGCACAGGGGCGTCCCTTAAACTCGTGAAGTGAACCGTTGAATTTTGAGACCATGAAACAAGCCCTGGAGTTTGAGAAGCCCATTTTGAAGTTGCGCGAGGAGATCGAGGAGGTGCGTGCGAAGCATGCGTCGAAGCCGAATGAGAAGCTGGCGCAGAAGATCGTGGAGATGGAAGGCAAGCTTCTGACGCTGCAGCGAGACACGCATGCGAATCTGACGCCGTGGCAGCGGGTGCAGATTTCGCGGCATCTGAACCGGCCCTACATGCTGGATTACGTGAAGCAGGTGTTTGAAGATTTCACGGAGTTGCACGGGGATCGGCACATTGGCGATGACAATGCGATGCCGGCGGGTTTTGCGACTTTAGGCGGGCGGCGGGTGCTGCTGGTGGGGCATCAGAAGGGGCGGGATACGAAGGAGAATTTGTTGCGGAACTTTGGCAGTGCGCATCCTGAGGGGTATCGCAAGGCGTTGCGCCTGATGCGGTTGGCGGAGAAGTTTGGGCTGCCGATTGTGACGTTGATCGACACGCCGGGGGCGTTTCCGGGGATTGGGGCGGAGGAGCGGAACATTGCGGAGGCGATTGCGTTCAACCTGCGTGAGATGATGCTGCTCAAGACGCCGGTGGTGGCGGTGGTGATTGGGGAGGGGGGCTCGGGCGGGGCGCTGGGGATCGGGGTGGCGGACCGGGTGTTGATGATGGAGAACGCGTATTACTCGGTGATCAGTCCGGAGGGCTGCGCGGCGATTCTTTGGAAGCATCGGGAACATGCGCCGGAGGCGGCGCAGGCGTTGAAGCTGAGCGCGCCTGATTTGCTGAAGCTGAAGGTGATTGATGGGGTGATTCCAGAGCCATTGGGCGGGGCGCACAACGATCATGCGGAGGCGGCAGCGGCTTTGAAGCAGGCGGTGTTGGCGGCCATTGATGAGCTTTCGGGATTGAGTGTTGAGCAGTTGTTGAACGGTCGATACGACAAGTTCCGCAAGCTCGGCGAGGTGACTGGAGCGTGACGGATGGGTGGGGTCAGCTGAAAGTCGCTTAAGACGATGAAGCCGGTCTTTGAGAAGGTGCCGATGGGCCTTGGGGAGTCGCTTCATTGTGAGGTGGTCAAGGGGCGTGACTACGGGACGAGGTGGCATTTTCATCCGGAGCATCAGCTGACGCTGGCGGTGAGGAGTCAGGGACACCGGCTGGTGGGGGATCATTTGGGAGCGTTGGAAGATGGGGATGTGGTGCTGGTGGGTTCGAATTTGCCGCATGTGTGGCATCAGGCGGTGGATGCGGGATCGGAGGCTGAGGCGGTGATTGTGAGGTTTGACGAGGGCTTTGTGGGGAAGGAGTTCATGGCGAAGGCGGAGATGGAAGGGGTGCGGGCTTTGTTGAGGCGAGCGGCGCGTGGATTGGTGGTGCAGGGCAAGGCGCGGGAGGAGGTGGCGAGGCGGATGCTGGCGCTGCCGGAGGAGGGGAGATTGGAGCGGGTGGTGGCGTTGCTCGCGATATTGGCGCGATTGGCTTCGGCGAAGGCGGGGGAGATGAAGGCGCTAGCGTCGGCGAGCTACGAGCCGATGCTGCTTTCGGAGGATCAGGACCGGATGGAGCGGGTGTGTGCTTACATTCACCAGCACTACACGGAGAAGTTGGAGCGGCGGGAGTTGGCGGCGCTGGCGGCGCTGAGTGAGGGAGCGTTCAGCCGGTTTTTTCACAGTCGCACGGGCCGGACGGTGCCTCAGTATGTGAATGAGTTGAGGGTGGGGCGGGCGTGTCGTTTGCTGTTGGAGTTTCCAGGAAGGACGGTGAGTGATGTGGCGCTGGACTGTGGTTTTGACAACCTGGCGAACTTCAATCGGCGCTTTTTGGCGGCGAGGGGCGTGGCGCCGAGTGTGTTTCGGAAGCAGTCGCAGACGGCCGTTCAGAGGCGCTCGTAGCGAGTCTTGGGGTTGAGGCGGTCGCTGGTGGCGGGATCTGAGTTGCGGGCGCGGATGGTGATGAAGCCGCTGGCGGCGAGGATGGAGACGGCGGCGGTGATGCCGATGGTGGCGAAGGAAACGTGGTCGATGAGGTAGAAAGCGATGAAGGGAGCGACGACACCGCGGAAGCCGGTGAAGAAGGTGTGGACGGACATGTATTCGGCGACGGCGTGCTGGGGGGCGAGTTTGGTGACCCAAAGGCTCCAGGTGACATTGCCACCGGCATTGGCGATGCCGAAGAGGGCCATGCCGATGGTCCAGGCCCAGTGGCCTTGGAAGTAGTAGAAGATGAAGACGGCAGCGGCGAAGAAGACGTTGAGGCTGGCGCGAATGACGAAGAAGTGGACGCGGTCGTAGAGGAGGCCCCAGGGGTAAGAGAAAAGGATGCGGAAGATGACGGGGACGACTCCGACAATCCAGGCGATGTCTTTTTCGGGGAGGTTGATGCCGTGGCGGGGGTTGGCGAGGTATTCGACGAAGAGAGCGGCGGCGATGAGATTGCCGATGCCCATCATCATCCAAGACATGAGGAGGGTGCGGAAGTCGCGGTCGAGTTTGATCCAGCGGAGGGAGGTCCAGAGGGAGCCGGAGGCGGCGGAAGGGGGTTGCCAGACGGTGGCCGGGAGGCGGTAGGTGAGGAGGCCGGAGGTGAGGGCGCTGAGAGCGAAGAGGAGGAGGATCCAGCGGTAGTTTTGGAGGTCGCGAGTGAGCAACCAGCCTCCGAAGAGGCCGAAGGCCATGGCGGCGGCGGCGCGGGCGGTGCCGGTGATGGAGAAGAGGCGGCCGCGGGAGTGTTCGGGGTAGTTGGCGCGATAGAGCTGGGTGAGGAGGGGGATTTGCATGGCCATGCAGAAGAGACCGATGCTGAGGCCAGCGACGAAGAGCCAGGCGGAGGAAGGGAAAGTGGCGGAGAGGGCCATGAAGCCCCCGCCGGCGAGTTGGACTTTGGCTGCGGTGTTGGCGATGGTGCCTTGGGAGCGAAGCAGAAGGGGGACGACAAAGAGGCTCATCATGAGGCCACCGCTGGTCGAGGCGATGAACACGGATTTGGAAAGCGACTCCATGTGGAACACGCGGACGGCGATGAGCATGCCGAAGGTGGTGACCAGGGTGTCGAGGACGCCAACCGGGAGGGAGCGCCACAGTTCGTTGCGGAAGGTGCGGCGGGTGGTTTCCTGGGCGGTCATGAAGTGGCAAGAGCCCATGCCACAGGTCGAGCCGAGGAGCAACTGTGGGCGTTGCTCAGGAGAGGGGCAGACTTACTGGCCGAAGTTGAGCACCAGGAGGGTGGCTTCGAGTCCAGTGGAGGTTGATGGCGATGTGGACATGCCGAAACCGCGAGACGAGAGGGCAGGCATTCCTGATTGAACGCTGAGGATGGTTCCCATTTCGGAGGAAACGGGTTTTGGGGAGGAGTCCTGAACGCTGAAGAGCACACTCGATGCTGAGGCGAGGAGTGGGGTTTGAGCGGAGTCGATGAGTTGCCAGGAAGCGGATTCGTCGTAGGCGAGGATGGCGGGGTCGGATTTTGCGCCAAGAGCGTAAAAATGAACAGTAACGACCGCGAGGAGAATCAAGCAGCTCAGAAAAGCGGCGGCCGGGTGATCCATTTTCGATTGGCCAGCCGAGAATTGAGGAGTGCCGAGTGAAAGGGGAGGGAAAGAAGCGTTCATGAGTATTCGGATTTGTGGCCAGGACTCTGAATTACGGTGGCTATCATGCGCCTTCCTGAAGACAAGGACAATAAAAATATCAAGTTAAGTTAACTTTCCCCTAAAGAATGTTCTTTTGAACACTTTAATTGACCGAGGGGTTACGCCCGAGGGTAGGGGTGGCGTTGAACGCGATTACGCTGAAGTGGCAGCGGCGAAGACCTCTTCCCGGGAGGTGCCGCGGAGGTTGAAGACTCGGTAGATGGTGTCTTCGATGAGGTTGTTGGGGCAGGAGGCGCCGGCGGTGATGCCGATGGTGACTTGCTCTTTGCTGGCGAGTTTGTCGGTGTAGCTCTGCTTCTCCTTTTTTTGATGGATGTCGAAATGGACGATGGTCTCGAGAGCGGTGAGGCAGTCGGAGGTGCGGATGAAGAAGGTGGGGAGTTGTTGCTCGCCGATTTCGACGAGGTGGGTGGTGTTGGAGCTGTTGTAGCCGCCGACGACGAGGAGGATGTCGAGGGGTTGCTGGAGGAGTTTGAAGAGGGAGTCCTGGCGTTCCTGGGTGGCGCCGCAGATGGTGTCGAAGACTTGGAAGTTGGAGGGGCCGACAGTGGGGCCGTCGCGGTCGAGGATGGCCTGCTGGAGGCGGCGCTGGATTTCCTCGGTCTCCGATTTGAGCATGGTGGTTTGGTTGGCGACGCCGATGCGACCGAGATGGAGGTCGGGGTCAAAACCTTCAGAAAAGCCGCCTTCGAAGCGGGTGAGGAATGCGGTGCGGTCACCGCCATGGCGGATGTAGTCGCAGACGGCTTCGACGTCGGAGAGGGTGAGGATGACGAGGTAGTGACCGTTTTCCTGGTCGCCGAGGGCGCGGGACGAGGTGGCGCGGGTTTCCTCGTGGGAGGCTTTGCCATGGATGATGGAAGTGAAACCGTCGCGGGCATAGGAGCGGACGCGTTTCCAGACGCTCATGACATCACCGCAAGTGGTGTCGACGACGGAGCAGCCGCGCTGCTGGATCAGTTTCATGAGGCCGGTTTCGGCGCCGAAGGCGGGGACGATGACGACGTCTTCAGGGATTAAGGTGGCGACTTGAGTGAGGTGCTGTTCGATGGGGATGCGGATGATGCCTTTTTCATCTAGCTGGCGATTGACTTCGGGGTTGTGGATGATTTCGCCGAGCAGGAAGATGCGATTGTCGGCGAAGACGCGGCGGGCGGCGTAGGCGAGGTCGATGGCGCGTTCAACGCCATAGCAGAAGCCGAAGTCGCGGGCGAGGCGGACGACGGTTTGGCCGACCTGAATGACGCCGCCTTTGGTACGAATGGCGTCGACGAGAGGGCTGCGGTAGTGGGTATTGACCTCGGCCTGGACGCGTTCCATCACCTCCGGGGTGCGGACATTGACGCGGCGTTTGACGGGTGAAGAGGGAGGAGGCGTGGAACTCATCAGCAGGGCCAATCAATACGTGTAGAAGCGGCCTTGGGCGGCATCGGCAAAGACTTGAGGGCTGAGCATGTAGGACATGGGAGGGTCGGGCAGGGTGGTGTCGTCGAGGACAGGGAGGGTCTTGCCGACCGTGGCATCTTCGGGGTGGCTGGCGGCGACGTGGACGGGAGTGCCAACGGAGACCATGTCGAAGATTTTCTTGGCGGACTTGATGGGGAGGCGGACGCAGCCGTGGGTGCAGGGGTAGGGTTTGACGAAGCCCCAGTGCATGCCGTAGGCGGGGGAGTAGAAGGACATCCAGTAGGTCATGGGGTAACCGGCGCCGGGTTGGCTTTGGCGGCGGCGGTTGGCCATTTTGCTTTGGATGCGGTGCATGCCAGCGGGGGTGGCGTCACCGGGTTTGCCGACCGAGCAGGGGGTGGCGAGCAAGACGCGGTTGCCTTCCATGACGTAGAGGCGCTGGGCGACAGTGCTGATTTTGACTTTGACGGCTGAAGGGTTCGAAGGCTGCTGGGCGGGAGGGTCGAACTGGGTGGAGTAGTTGCCGCGCGCGGGTTTGGTGGTGGTGCAGCTAGCAAGGCCGAGGACGGCTGCGAGGAGAGCGAAGCGAGTGAGAGAGCGGGCGATGATTTTTTTCATAGGCGGAAGTGACCTGGGTGGGGAGATGTAACACAGGATGGGCGGGCTGCCAGAGGTTTTCAGGGGGTTGACTTTTGGGGAGCAAGTTGAGGTTCGGAGAGGGGGAGGTCGACGATGATGGGGAGGTGATCGGAGAGCGGTGTGGCCAGGCCTTTGTCGAGCATCTCGAGGGTTTCACCGAAGTGGGGTGCGAAGCGATAGGAGTTTTGCCATTCGGAGGGCTGTTTGACGAAGATCCAGTCGAGGCGGGTTCTGCCGAAGGGGCCGATGGGGCGGGGGACGCGGAAGGTGGGGGCGAGGCCTTTCCAGTAGCGCTGGTTGGAGTTGGCGAAGTGGGAGGATTTGCCATTGATCGAGCGGGTGCGGTCGCCGCGGGTATCGAAGTGACCGCCGTCGTCGAAGCGAAAGTCTTCGATGGTTTTGAAGAGGCGGCGAGTTTGATTGGGGAAGATGAGAGGGATGTGAGCGGCCAAGGGGTTGTGGAGGTTTTTGACGTTGTTCAGAATGGATCTGCCGAGGGAAATGCCATCGGGGACGACGGACCAGACGTTCGCGGCGGCATCGACCCAGGTTTGGGGGTCGGTGCTGGCGCGGCGGACGACGCGGGAGAGGCTGGTGGCGCTGACGTCGGTTTGAGCGGAATTGTGGTCGCCAGCCATGATGACGGCGTGGGGGATGGGGCGGATATGGTTGAGGACTTCCTTGAGTTGAGCTTCACGGCCGAGGGTGGTGGTTTTGATTTCGAGGTGGTTGTGGATGATGGAGAGTCGGGAGGCGGGGAGACCCGGCATGAAGAGGTCGACGCGGAAGAAGATGCGACCGCCGTATTTGAGTTCGCGTTGGAACTGGCTGTGAACGAGGACGTGAGCGGCGAAGCGGCGGACTTTTTCGATGGAGGTGATGGGTTTCAGCTCGTCATGATACCAGTCGTAAGGCTGTGTTTGGAGGGGGAATGCGGTGGCGCTGAGGATGGGTTGACGTGAGAGCACGGCGATGCCGAAGAGGCCCTGGTAGCGTTTTGGGTCGGGAGGCGTGCCGCCTTCGAGGCCGAGGTAAGCGGGATCAATCTCGAGTTGTTGGGGGGCGAAGGAGTAGTTCATGTCCAGGGCCTTTGCGATTTCCCTGGTGGCATGGAGGTAGTTGGAGCGGGGGTGACCGATATCCATTTCCTGGAGGAGGAGGACATCTGCCGAGATGAGGCGCTGGCGTTGGCGAAGGGCTTCCTGGAGGGCAGCGGGATTGGAAAGGATTTCGGGTTTGAGTAGCTGTTTGAAGGCCTCCTCTGATTTCAGGATGGCGACGAGTTGGGGGATGCGGAGGGATTTTTCGATGTTCCAGGAGGCGACACGGAGAAACTGGCCGAGGTGGGGGTTTTGGCTGAAAGAAGATTGGGGGTGTTTTTTGGAGGTGACGTTGGCGATGAGGGGGGAGGTCAGGAGGCGATTTAATTGGGGGGCCAAGTGAGCGCTGGGAACGGGGTTAAGGGAGAGGGCTTTGAGTTGGGAGACGGAGGGGGATGGGGGGAGGGGGCGCTGAGGTAGCGCGGTCGGAGACGAAGCGATGGTGACGCGCTCGGTATCTAGGGTGAGAGGGGCGTTCTTTTTTGAAGCACTGTTGCAGCCGAGTAGCAATCCTGAGGAGAGAACACAGAAGAGTCGGTTCAGCCAGACTGGCCTGGTGAATGTTTGATTTGCAGACAAGGCAGAAGCTTCCGAATAGCATGTCGAGAAAGCATCTCAACTGAAGAATGGAGAGCGTGGGCATCGAAATGAGAGCAGTTTAATAAAAACTGTCTCCGTCTGCTTTGATCCGGGAATGTATTACTTGGAGAGAGGCGAGGGCGAATGGGTGACCAGTGCGAAGTCGCCATCGGTGGTGATGATCTCCCAATGATCGGGTGCGAAAAAGCGATCGAAGGTGTCGCGGCGCATGATGCCGTAGGCATTCACATTGGCGAAGTGGGAGAGGCATTCTTTGGCGTTCTTGTAGACTCGGAGATTGTCCTGAGTGGAGAGAGGGAGAACGATGTCGCCTTCAGGACGGGTGGTGCTGACAAGTTGCTGGAGGTAAAATTCGAGGCCGTGGGCGCGGGTGCCGCAGACGAAGACTTCGGCGGGTTTTTCGTGCAAGAGGGTGGAGAGGGTGGCGGATAGATTTCGCAGGGTGGCCTGGCGACCGAGGGAGTCATTGCCAGCGCCACTGAGGGCGATGATCGCGATCCAAGTAGCAATGGCTGGTAAAGCGAAAGAGAGCGTTCGGCGTGAGTCAGGCCAGAACGCACTCAGAGCGATGGCGAGGCCAGGCAAGAGCGGCAGGATGTAGGTGGGAAGCTTTGAGCCGGCGAGCGAAAGAATGATGAGGGGGATGAGGACCCAGCCAATGAGGAGGCCTTGACGTGGGGAGATGTGGCGAGATTTGAGTTGGAGCCAGGTTGTTTTAATGAGCTTGGGGAGGCTTATGGTCCAAGGGAGAAGTGCGACTAGGAGAACCGGGAGGAAAAACCACCAGGGGCGGCTGCGGCCGTGAGAAGTGGAGGCAAAACGCTCGACAAGTTCATAGCGAAGGAAGTAGTCGAACAATTCGGGCTTTTGGGCCGCCATGATTAGAAACCAGGACAAGCTGATCAGGAGGGTGACGAGCAGTCCGGTGACCCAAGGCCAGTTCTTGCGGCGAGCGCCAGAAAGCGACCGTCCTGCGGCCGCGGCGAGGGGGACGACGATGGCCATGGGGCCTTTGGTGAGAAAGCCGAGACCCATACAAACGAAGAACCAACCTCGGCGCTCGAACGAGAGGGCAGTGATGGATGCGATAATCCAAAATGCCATCGTCGTGTCCGGGATGAGCAATCGAGCGCTGATGAAAAGGCCGAGCATGGAAATGAGCATGGTGCAGGCAACATGGGCTCTGGTGGCGTCCCATTTTCGTCGAGTTAGGAAAAAGGTGAGGATCACGGTTCCCCAGGCGGCCAGGGCGGAAGGTAAGCGAGCGGCCCATTCCGTGAATCCAAAGAGTTTGAATGACAGGGCGGTTGCCCAGTAGATGAGAGGGGGCTTTTGAAAGTGTTCAAAGCCGTTGAGGTGGGGCACCAGCCAGTCGCCTGAGACGGCCATTTCGCGGGCGATTTCGGCGTAGCGACCTTCGTCGGGCTCATTGAGACCGCGGTGACCGAGCAGGAAAAAGATCATGATCGGAAGAATCCAGAACCAGGGTTGGCTTGAGATGCTATGATTTGAAGCGGGGGCTTGGGGCCGACTGAAAGTGCGGAAGCGGCGTTGGCCGAACCACCAAATTCCGAGCATATCGACAGCGGGCCGCCAGAGCATGGCGATCAAGCCGTAACTGGAAGTGCCAGCGGTGCGGGGACGATGGACGACCGGGACTTCAACGACGGAAAATCCCGCACTGACAGCCAAAGCGGGCATGAATGAATAGAGAGTGCGGAGTGGCAAAAAAGCGCTGATGACTTCGCGGCGCATGACTTTGAGAGCGCAGCCTGAGTCGCTGACACCGTCTTTGAGGAAGAACTGTCGCACGTTGTTTGCGATTCGAGACATGCGCTTTCGTAGCCAACTGTCCTGCCGTTTTGCGCGGACTCCAGTGACCATGTCGGCACCCGTTTTTTCGAGGTGATCGATCATGGCGGGAAGGGCGGAGGGATCATTTTGGCCATCGCCATCTAGAACGGCGACGAGAGGGGCGGTGCAAGCTTGGAAACCCGCCCAAAGTGCGGCGGCTTGACCTTGATTGGTTGGAATATGGATGGGTTGAAGCTCGGGCCAAGAGGGTTTCAGATCGTTTAACAGAGAAGCCGTTGAGTCTTTGCTGCCATCGTTGATTGCCAGGACTTCATAGGGGCGTCCCATGCCATCGAGGAGAGCGCGAAGTTCGGACAGGACAATTACCAGATTCGCTTCCTCGTTGTAGAAAGGAATGACGATGGAGAGGTAGGGGACTGATGAGGGTGGAGGTACAAGCATTAGAATTTGACCCTTTTCGTTTGGCGAAGGTGATCAAGATTTGGATCTTGAAGTTTTGTGGTGGATCGGGTCTCTAATGATTTAGCCTGCATTCGGCAGATTGCTGAATGCAGGCTGTGTAGGTTTGGGTGAGAGGCGTTTTCTCAAGTTAGATATTGTGCCAATCAACTGAACGAGTCGGCGAAGATGTTATCCGCCCAGTGGAACATTTGCTCCATGCCGTCTGAGGTCGGTCTCGGGGCCTCGGCGAAGGAAGGTTCGACGCGTTTCATTGCCTTCGTGACGGGATCATACTGGAACGAGGCGGTGAGCCAGGATGCGGTTTTGGAGGTGATGGGGCTGAAGCAAGCGGAGCTTGTAACGGGAGACGGGTCGGGAGCCTCGCCGCTAAAGGAGCGGATGATGGCATCGGCACAGACTTTGGCTTGGGAGTTGGCCATGTGTCCGGATTTGGGTTGGCCAGTGCCCTGGGAGTCGCCGAGGATGTGGATGTCGGGATACAAAGTTGATGCGTAGCTCAGAGGATCGACCAGTGCCCATTTGCCGGTCGGATCGTTCACGAGGCCGGCATTGGCGACAATCTGGCCGGCGCGTTGATTGGGGATGACATTGAGCACCGCACCTTTGAACGTGCCTTGGGAGGTGACGATGGTTTTGGTGGCGGAATCGACCTCGGTGACTGCGACGTTGGGGATGTAGGTGAGGACATCTTTGTAGGTTTTGGTGAAGGCGTTGCCGAAGTTGATGGGCTCGGCCTGGATGGAGGCGTTCGCGTCGAGCACGATGATTTTGGCACCGCTTTTTTTGCGCTTCAGGTAATCGGCCACGGAGCAAGCGCGCTCATAGGGTCCTGGTGGGCAGCGATAGGGAGACTTCGGGATGGTCATCACGAAGGTCTGCTTTTTGGCCATGGCAGCGAGCTGGTTTTTCAAAAGGAGTGTTTGGGTGCCTGCCTTCCAGGCGTGGGGGGTGAGGTCGGAATTGTAGTTGCCAGCTGGATTGATGAAGTCGATGCCGGGCGACAGCACCAGCTTATCGAAGGCATAGGCGAAGAAATCGTTGCCGATTTTGACGGTGACTTCTTTGGAAGCGGGGTCAACGGAGAGGGCTTCACCCTGAACGATGTTGACGCCACGTTTGGTCTTGAGATTGCCATAGCCCAGTTGGATGCGGCTCATTGGGATGGCACCGGTGACCACCAGATTGGACAAGATGCAAGCGTAGTGGCTGGCATCACGGTCAATCAGAGTGACATCGATGTTGCCGCCCCAAAGTTTGAGGTATTTGGCGACGGTGGCACCGCCGAAGCCACCGCCGATGACAAGCACATGAGGTGGGGTGGTGTTGGCACGGAGGGAACGGGGCAGTGCGAGCGAGAGGGAAGTGAATCCCGCCAGGGTGAGGAAGTCTCTGCGATTCGTATTCATAAGGTTAGGATCAGGGTTAAGATTTGGATGAGGGGTGCGGAGGTTTAGTCATCATCTGATTCGCTGGTCTTTGGCAGCGTGGAGAGGTAGTTAGCGATCAGCCGGAGTTGGGCTGGAGTGTAGGCACGGATCTGGAGGTCCATGATGCCCTCCGGTTTGCGAAGACTCATTTCGAGAAGCTCTTTGTACATCTCGTTAGCGTTTTCGCCCCCGATGCCTTCGAATCCAGAAACGGGCTGGCCGTTTGTGCCATGGCATTGGAAGCATTGGGAGGAGAGGAGTTGACCGGCAGGGGGTGCTGCTGGCAAGGGGTTGCAGGCGCAGACGGCGCTGAGAGCGAGGATCGTGCGGGGGGTGGCGGCTCTTTTGAGAGTCGAAGGGACGTGTGGTTTGCTTGATGGTTGCATGATGTTTTTGGTTTGGATGGTTAGCTTTGTTTGTTTGGCACTGTTGTGGGGGCGGGGATTTGATGGGTTAGGGGCCGGAGTAGATCGTGTTGATGGTGAGGTTTTTAGGTGCACGAGCAGTGGTTGGCCGGCATTGGGCTGGAGATGCTGAGACAACGGTGAGGTAGGCGATGCCGTGATTGAGGATGGGGGAATGGAGTCCCGAATGGATTTTGATAGAGAAGCGTTTCATATAGGGTTGGAGGGGAAGGGGCGTGAAGGAGGAGACGGTGCCTGAAATCGGCAGAGGTAAGAACCCAGGTGCAGTCGGATCGAGCCATGCGGGGCCTGGACTTAGGCTGGGGGCGCGTCGAAAACTGCGGCACTCATCGAGTGGCAGGAGAGACGCGCTGAGGCTTCAGAGTAGCAACTGAACGGTGGCCGTCATGGGCCACTGGCTGGGGAGAGGAACCTGTCGCGAATCCGCGAAGGATTGGCAGGGATTGAATGAGTCGGGGTTTCGGCTTGGAGCTAGCAGGGCCAGGACCATGGAGGCACCGTGGTTGAGCGAAGGGGTGGGAGCGGGCTTGGCGGTGAGATCAAGATCGGAATCCGAGCCGATCCGAGGCGAGAACTGATGCGAGTTGAATTCGTGATTGCTGCTGGAAGTGGTTCTGCAAAAGCGAGTGACCCACTGGCCTGAAGTGTTTTGGTGATCGGCGGGAGTCGGTGTGAAGTTGCCGTTCTGATGGCTGAGAGAAAGGTGAATGCCTGACTCCGTGAAGTTGACGCTTACGGAGTGGCTTCCATCGAAGCGAGCCATCAAGGTGACCAGTGCCGGGAGTATCGATGTCCCCGTCAGAGCATAGGCTCCGAGCAGAAGGGCGGCGATAACCTGGTGGAGGCGGTTCATGAAATTCGGAATTACCTAATTCAGAATAAGGAAAAAACGAAAAAAGTCAATCTTTAATTCGATATAGGGCATAAAATGGGGGGAGGTATGACGGGCAAGCTGGGATCGAAAGGAAAGGGGCTTGAGAAGGGGGTGAGTGAGGCGCTAGGGTGTGGGTCATGTCTACGATTGTTGTTGCACAGAAAAATGGGAGGGTCTGCATTGGGGCGGACACGATGAGTAGTTTGGGGTCGCTGCGTCAGCGGGCGCATCATGTGGCGAATCATTCGAAGATCACGAAGGTCGGGGACACGTATATCGGGCTGACGGGGACGTCGGCGAGTTTGGTGGTGATGCGGAGTTACTTTTCGAATCCGGAGCGGCCGAGGGATTTTTCGTCGACGGACGGGATTTTTGAGACGCTGCGGTATGCGCATCAGTTTTTGAAGGGGGAGTATTTCATGTCGGCGGCGCCGGGGGCGGGGGAGGAGTATGAGACGACGCAGTTTTACGGGGTGGCGGCGAATCCACATGGGATCTTTGCGTTGTACTCGTATCGGTCATGTCAGGCGTTTCAGCGGTTTTGGGCGGCGGGATCGGGGAGGGATTTTGCTTTGGGGGCGATGCATGTGGTGTATGAGGGGGCAAAGACGGTGGAGGAGGTGGTGAAGGCTGGGTTGCTGGCAGCGGCGGAGTTTGATGGAGGGACGGCGGGACCGTATGAGATGCACTCGATGGATTTGATCGGTGCCAAAGCGGGGAAGAAGGTGGCGGTGAAGAAGGTGGGGAAGAAGCGGGCGTGAGGTTTCGTTTGATGTGAGGTTACCCCAACGATTTATGCGTGTTTTCCCAATTGGATTGAGTTGTCTGGCTTTCGTGGTGAGCAGTGTTTTCGGTGATGGACCGAAGGACAATGTGGTGGTGGATGTGAGGCCGATCCCACCGGTGGGAATCGAGGTGCCGGCGGAGGAGCGTGCTGCGCTGGAGAAGGGGTTGGCGGAGCTGAAGGCGCTGATGCTGGCGGCGGAGAAGGCGCAGGTGAAGCATCCGCGGTTGGCGGATTTGATGCCGGACTTGGAGGTGTATTGGAAGGCGGTGGATTGGGCGCTGCGTTATCAGGAGGTGCATAAGCCGACGGAACTGAAGGCCGCGCATGAGTTGCTAGCGGAAGGGAAGGAGCGGGCGGTGCAGTTTCAGTTGGGGAAGACACCTTGGCTGCAGCAGAAGGGGTTGGTGGTGCGGGGGTATCGGTCCAAGATTGACGAGTCAGTGCAGCCTTATGGGATGGTGATTCCTGAGAGTTACACGGGGGCGCCGAGTCGATTGGACACGTGGTTTCATGGTCGGGGTGAGACGCTGAGCGAGTTGTCGTTCATGGATCAGCGGCGCAAGCAAGTGGGTCAGGTGGCGCCGAAAGATGCGCTGGTGATTCATCTTTATGGGCGGTATTCGTGTGCGAACAAGTTTGCTGGTGAGATTGATCTTTTGGAGGCCCTGGAGCATGCGGGGAAATTTTACAACGTGGATGCGGATCGGGTGATTGTGAGGGGGTTCAGCATGGGCGGGGCGGCGACGTGGCAGTTTGGGGTGCATTATGCGGACCGGTGGTGTGCGGTGAGTCCGGGGGCGGGTTTTTCGGAGACGCCGGAGTTTTTGAAGGTGTTTCAGAAGGAGGATGTGTCGTCGGCGCCGTGGTATGAGCAGAAGCTTTGGCGGTGGTACAACGCGACGGATTCGGCGTTGAACTTGTTTCACAGTCCGACGGTGGCTTACAGCGGGGAGTTGGACAGGCAGAAGCAGGCGGCGGATGTGATGGAGGCGGCGTTGCGGGCGGAGAATCTTGACATGGTGCATTTGATCGGGCCGAAGACGGAGCACAAGATGCATCCGGACAGCCTGATGGAGATCGAGAAGCGGTTGGCGGAGATCGCGGCGGCGGGGAGGGCGCGGATGCCGTTTGAGGTGCATTTTGCGACGTGGTTTTTGAGGTACAACCGGATGCACTGGGTGGTGGTGGATGGGGTGGAGGCGCAGTGGGAGCGGACGCGGGTGCATGCGCAGTTGACGGGAGGCAGTGAGGTGGTGGTGAGGACGCAGAATGTGACGGCGCTGACGTTGGACATGGCGGCGGGGCATTGTCCGCTGCATCCGATGTCGCGGCCGCTGGTGAAGATTGATGGGCAGGAGTTGACGGTGAGGCGGCCGAAGACGGATCGGTCCTGGACGGTGCATTTGAGGAAGTCGGGGGAGGGCAAGTGGCAGGAGGCTTTGAGTGCGAATGAGGGTCAGGGCGACAAACTGGTGAAGCGGCATGGGTTGCAGGGGCCGATTGACGATGCGTTTTTGGATCGGTTCGTGATGGTGACGCCGAGTGGGGCCGCGTGGAATGAGAAGGGTGGGGCGTGGGCGGTGAAGGAAGCGGAGCGGGCGCGTTTTGAGTGGCGGCGGCAGTTTCGCGGGGATGCGATGGTGCGGGTGGATTCGGCTTTGACGGAGGCGGACATTGCGTCGTCGAACTTGGTGCTGTGGGGAGATCCAGGGAGCAATTCGGTGTTGGCGAAGGTGCTAGAGAAGTTGCCGATACGGTGGACGAAGGAGGAGCTGGTGGTGAATGGGAAGACGTATCCGGCGGCGGGGAACATGCCGATTTTGGTGTTTCCGAATCCGCTCAATCCGGGGCGGTATGTGGTGTTGAACAGCGGGTTCACGTATCGAGAGTATGCTTATTTGAACAATGCGCGGCAGTTGCCGATGCTGCCGGACTGGGCGGTGGTGGATTTGTCTGAGGCGCCGGGGCCGGTGAGGCCGGGGAAGATTGCGGACGCGGGCTTTTTTGATGAGGGCTGGGGTTGGAAGGCGGCGAAGTAAGGGCTGAGTGAAAGTTGTGAGGAAAGTGATGCGGGGTTGCTTCTGGAGGGAATCCGTCGTTTTGTATGGTCTCTCCCATGCATATTGAAGACATTTTCCTGGCGCATCGGCCGACCTTTTCGTTTGAGTTTTTTCCGGCCAAGACGGCGGAGGGAGCGGCGGCTTTGTTTGAGACGATTGCGGAGCTGGTGCCGTATGGTCCCCACTTTGTGAGTGTGACTTATGGGGCGGGTGGATCAACCCGGGAGTTGACGCATGATTTGGTGGTGAAGATCAAGGAGACGACGCCGCTGGAGCCGGTGCCGCATTTGACGTGTGTGTGTCATTCGGAGGCGGATATTGCGAGCATTTTGGAGCGGTATGCGGCGGCGGGGGTGGGTAACATTTTGGCGTTGGGGGGAGATCCGCCGAAGGATAAGACGGGGTATGTGCGGGCGAATGACGCGTTTCAGCATGCGGCGGATTTGGTGGCGTTCATCAAGCGATTCAACGAGAGCGGGGCGCATCCGGACAAGCGGGGATTTGGAATTGGGGTTGCGGGGTTTCCCGAGGGGCATCCGGCGACGCCGAATCGGATGGCGGAAATGGATTATCTGAAAGCGAAGGTGGATGCGGGGGCGGACTACATTTGCACGCAGTTGTTTTTTGATAACCACGACTTTTTGGACTTTCGGGATCGCTGCCGGATGGCGGGGATTGAGGTGCCGATCATTGCGGGGATCATGCCGATCACGTCGAAGGTGGGGATGAGACGGATGGCGGAGCTGGCGGCGGGGGCGCGGTATCCGGCGAAGCTGATGCGGGCGTTGGAGCCGTGCGGGGATGATGAGGCGGCGGTGCTGGTGGCGGGGGTGAAGTATGCGACGGAACAGTGTCGCGAGCTTTTGAGCGAGGGCGTGGATGGGATTCACTATTACACGCTGAACAAGTCGCAGGCGACGCGGGAGATTTACGCGGCGTTGGGGATGCGGGGGCTGGATGCGAAGGCGTAGTAAACCCAAACTGACCGAGTTTTATGAGTGGGGAAGCGCCTTTGATTGCCGCGATTGAAGCGGGCGGGACGAAGTTTAACTGTGCGCTCGGGCGCGGGCCGGGGGAGATTTTGGAAACGGTGCGGATCCCGACGACGGAGCCGAAGCAGACGCTGGAGGAGGTGGGGCGATGGCTGTCGCTGGTGAAGTCGCGGCATGGGGCGTTTGCGGCGATCGGGGTGGGGTGTTTTGGGCCGGTGGATTTGGATGAGAAGAGTCAGACGTATGGCTACATCACGACGACGCCGAAGCCGGGGTGGCAGAACACGGATGTGCTGGGGGGATTGAAGAATCGGTTCCAGGTGCCGATGGCGTTTGACACGGATGTGAATGGGGCGGCGTTGGGAGAGTATTTGTGGGGAGCGGGGCAGCAGAAGGATCCGCTGGTGTATGTGACGATTGGGACGGGAGTGGGTGGCGGGGTGCTGGTGAATGGGCGGTTGCTGCATGGGTTGCTGCATCCGGAGATTGGCCACATGCAGGTGCCGCCGCCGAAGAAGTCGAAGGCGGTGATGCGGCGGGGGCAGTGTCCGTTTCACGCTCACTGTGTGGAGGGGTATGTGAGCGGGCCGGCGATTGCGAAGCGGTGGGGGGTGCGGCCTGAGCGGTTGCCGGTGGACTCGCCGGCGTGGGAGGAGGTGGGTGAGGTTTTGGCTTATTTGTGCCTGAACCTGACGCTGACGTTGTCGCCGAAGCGGATCATTCTGGGCGGTGGGGTGATGGAGCAGGAGCAGGTTCTGTCGATGGTGCATGGGGCGTTCATCAAGCTGATGAACGGCTACATTCGGCAGCCGGAGATGAATGCGAAGATCGGGGATTACATCACGCGGCCGATGCTGGGGGCGAATGCGGGGTTGTTGGGGGCGCTGGCGTTGGGGCGAATGGCGGCGAATGCGGCGGCGGGGAGGGGGTGAGGAGGGCGGATGTGGGGGGGCTCACACGAAGGCACTAAGACACGAAGGGGGAAGAAGTGGGCGAGGTTTTTTTGACGGGATTGACAGGAGGGTGAGATGTGGGGTGGGGGCTGGTTAGGGGGCGGGGGCGCTGGGGGTTTGTTTGGTGAGAGTGGCCTCGTATTCGATTTCGCGTTGAAACGGGTCAACAAAGGTTGGTCCAATCTGGGCAGTTGCCTGCTCCGAGTGTTTCAATGTCTCAAAGGAACTGGGAAGCCCGAGAACGAAAAAGCACGTCTGCTCTTGATGTGGGAACTCCATAGAGAACCCGCCTTCATAGCGTTCGTATCTGGCGGTTCCCGTGAAGGTGAATTGACCCAATTGAAAGTGGCATTCTTGATTGGGACCTAGCGTGACGAAGTCACTGTTTGTCTCTGAGCGCCAATGGCCGGTGAGGTGCTTTTGAATGGGGAGGTCTACCGTCCAGATATGGTCAAGCTCTCGAATGGGAGCGAAGACGTCTTTAACAGCCCAATAGACTTGGATGCTGGATGAGCTATTGAGGAACCATCTGTCGATCCACTCTTTTTTGATGAGGAGCCAGTAGCTGAGGACGTAGAGGCCGATGAGGAGGGCGAGGGTGGCGGTGATTTTGCCGGCGGTCTTCATGGGCTTTGGGGGCGACGCGGCTGAGTTTGACAGGATTGACGGATTTTGGGAAGGATGAAGAGGTGGGGCTCAGCCTTGGATGAGCCAGAGGGCGGCTAGGAGGGTGAGGGTGAAGAGGAGCCACTCGAAGGATTTTTGGGGGATGCGTTTGAGGATTTGCCAGCCGATGAGGATGCCGAGGATGACGGCGGGGAGGAGGATGGCGTTGGTGGTGAGGGAGCGGGCGTTAATGATGCCGAGGTTGGCGGAGAAGGGGACTTTGAAGAGGTTGATGAAGAGGAAGAAGCGGGTGAAGACGCCGACGTGCTCGCGTTTGTCGAGGCGGCGGGAGAGGAGGTAAACGGTCATGACTGGGCCGGCGGCGTTTGCAAGCATGGTGGTGATGCCGGCGCTGAAGCCCATGCCCCAGGCGAAGGTTTTGTGCTCGGTGAGGGCGAGGAGTTCCTGCTGTTTCCAGTCTAGGAGGAGTTTGAAAGCGAGTAGGGCGATGATGAGCCAGCCGATGACGATGCGGGCGGTGGTGTTATCGATGAGATCGAGGCACCACCAGCCGGCGATGACGCCGAGGATGGCGGGTGGGGCCATGGTGAGGACGGGTTTCCAACTGCCGGCTTTGCGGTTGATGAGGTAGCCCATCAGATCGGCGGCGATCAGGAGGGGGAGGACGAGGCCGACGGAGGCTTTGGCGCCGAAGACTTTGGCCATGAGGACGACGTTGAGGGTGGCGGTGCCGGAGAGGCCGCTTTTGGAGAGGCCGATGCAGACGGCTCCCAGGGCGGCGAGCAGGATGGCCGTTTGATCGGGGGGAAGCAGGGTGTGCTGGGTGAGCCAGTCGATGAGGGGCATGGGAGCGAGAGAAGTCTGAGATCCGTGGATGGAGGATCGGGGGGCTTCTCTCTGTGCTTCAACTTGCAGGGGTGGCAAGGGCTTTTTCAAGCCAGGAGCGGAGGTCGCTGAGGGAAGGGTCCTTTGCGAGGATGCGTCCGTCTCTGCCTAGCACGTAGAGGGTGGGGAAGTGGTGGAGGTTCCATTCGGAGGTGATGGGACCGGAGGTGCTGCCATCGAGCCAGCAACGCCAGGGGACGGGGGAGGAAGCGAGGACTTTTTTGGCGGTGGCGGGGTCGTCGGTGTTGACGCCCAGGATGCTGACGGGCTGGTCTTTGAGTTGGGCAGCGAGTTCGGCGAGGATGGGTTGGAGGCCGTGACAGCCATGGCACCAGTCGCCCCAAAAGACGAGGAGAACCGCGCGTCCACGGGAGTCGGAGAGTTTGAAGGGTTGGTCTTTGTCGTCTTTGCCGGTGATTTCGGGGGCGATGGCGCCGACAGAGAGGTTGGTGATTTCGAAGAGGAGAGCGGAGGCTTGGTCGGCGAGAGGGAAGCCTTGGATTTTGACGGAGGGGTAGTCGGTGATGATTTGCTGGAGGAGATGGGAGGCGCGTTCGCGGGCGGCGTCTCGGATGGGGGTGTCGGTGGTAGATTCGAAGGTGCGGAAGTGATGGCCGGCGAGAGCGTAGATAGCGGCGGCTTTTTCGTCGGGTTGGGCAGCGGCCTTGAGGACGGCTTCGAGCGCGGGTGTGGCGAGGGTGGGTTCGACGTCTTCGAGGCGTTTAAGGGCTGGAGCGATGCCGGGGAGGGCGGCGTATTTTTGGGCGATGAGATTCAGAGCGGAGGCGCCTTCGGGGAGGTGGATGCACTGGGTGATGAGCCAGTTGAGGCCATCGGCGAGGTCGGGAGCGTTGGGGTGGGATTGAATAAGGTTGAGGACCTCCGTGGCGTAGGGTCGGGAGTCGGGAATGGAGGCGCGGAAGTTGGCGCGTTCTTCTTCGGTTTTGGCTTCGATGATGCGAAGGGTGTTGGCGCGGACAGAGGACTCGTAGGCGTCGATGCGGGAACGAAAGCCGGCGGGTTCCTGCGCGCTGGCGAGGGTGTGAGTCGCTAGGAGGATGAGAACGAAGCGTGTCATGACGTGGCGCGTCGGCGGGGGAAGGCGAGGAGGCAGGCGAGGAGGCTGAGGATCGCTGAGCCGGGTTCGGGGACAACGACGAAGCTGGCGTAGGCATTGTCGTAGATCGTGACAGGGACACCGTAGTCTGCGACGGAGGCTGAGGCGGTGAATGAGACGTCGGGAGCGGAACCGTCGGCGAGGCGGACGGCGTAAGTGCGGCCGAGAATGAGGTCTGGCGTGGTGATGTTAAAGCCGCCTGCGCTGTTGGTGAGGCCTGAGGCAATGAGGGTGGTGGTGAAGGTGTCCCAGACCTGGATCATGGCATTGGCGATGCCTTCACCGGGGGTGTAAAAGGCATCTGCGAGGATGTCGTCGGAGTGGACGACACCGGTGATGACGGGATCGGAGACGTATTGAATGCCGGTGTAGCGGTATTGGCTGGCGAAGTGTTGAGTGACGACGAGGGGGCCGGGGGATTGGCCGTTTGAGGGAGGGATGGGGATGGATTGGAAGCCGATGCCGACTTCTTTGAAGGCAGGGGACATCATCACCTCGCGGTGAAGGGCGGGGGTTTGGATGCCGGTGCCGAAACCGTTGTTGGGGTTGGAGTCGCTATCGCCCCAGTCGATGGCGAAGGCGCTGTGGCCGTGGAAGACGTTTTCGGTGGCGGCGAAGAGGGATTCGCCGACTTCGAGGAATTGACTGGTGTAGCCACCGGATTGGATGCGGTTAGCGAGGGAGAGACCGTCGAGGGTGTGGGATTGCTGCTGGGTTTGGACCATCAGGTTGGAGTAACTGATGGCGGAGTTGGAGAGTTGGCTGTTCCAGGCGAGGGCAGGAGCGGCGGTGAGGCCATTCCATTGGGTCTGTAGGGCGGAGGCGCTGGTGTTGTAGTAATCGAGCGCGAACTGAACAGTGGGGTCGTCGGATTTGGTGGTGGCCCAGACGCCGGGAGAGGAGAAATGGACCAGGCGAGCGAGTTCGCCTTGGGGATCGCGGCGCATGCGATTGATGAGTTCGAGCCAGTATTGTTGATCAGCGGTGGGATCGGCCGCGAAGAGGAGGGCGAGCCAACTCGGCGCCAGAGAGAGGAAGGCGAGGAGGGAGGATCGCCTGGAGGCGCAAGGGCTGGAAAGGAAGCGCGACATGAAGCGGGCGAGACGAAGGTAACGTAAAAACCATAAATATCAAACTTTATGGACTATTTTAGGTGAATTGGGGGGCTGTGTTAAGAGCAGGGTGTCGCCGAAGGAATAAATAGTTGACTAATCGTCTAGTGAAGCGGATAAAAACGCTCATCGAGTTATGGGAAGAACAAGTGACGCACGCGAACGCCTATTGGAGGCGATGCTGGAGTTGATTTGGGTGGGTTCCTTTGGGACCACTTCAGTGGATCATATTTGTGAGCGGGCGGAGGTGAAGAAGGGGAGCTTTTATCACTTTTTTGAGTCGAAGCATGCGCTGGCGATGGCGGCGATTGAACATGGGTGGGAGGAGTTTCGGAAAACGTTGGACGATGCTTTTTCGGCATCGCGGCCGCCGGTGGAGCGGTTGGAATTTTGGATTCGGCATTTGCGAGATGAACAGGTGCAGATGCATATCAGGCATGGGCGGGTGTTGGGCTGTCCGATTCACACCTTAGGGACGGAAGTGGGACCGATGGATGATTTGTTTCAGAAGGTGCTGAAGGGCAAGCTGGCGCAGTATTTGCGGTATTTGGAGAGTGCCATTCGCGATGCGCATGCGGAAGGGGTGGTGCATGCGCCGGAGGCGAGTGTCAAGGCGAAGATTTTGTTTTCGTATTCGGAGGGGTTGCTGGCCCATGCGCGGATCTGGAACGACTTAAGCATCCTGGATTCGCTGGAGTCAGGGATGCGGGACATCTTGCGGCTGGACGACTCCCTCGTCGTCGCGTGACCTTTTCTTTTGCTTTCAAATTAACCAACTAGTCAACTAATCCTCAACGCGCGCTCCTCTGTGAAACGAAACACTCTCCCTCTCAATGGTTCTCTTTTGATTCTGGCTTTGCTGGTGGTGCAATGCAATCGACCGCCAGGTGGTGGTGCGGGAGGGGGGATGCAGATGCCGCCGGCGCAGGTGACTTTGGCGGAGGTGGAAGAGAAAATGTTGGTGGAATGGCAAGAGTTCACCGGGCGGGTGGAGGCGATGGAGACGGTTGAACTGAGGCCCCGGGTGTCGGGCTATTTGGATGGGGTGTTGTTTGAGGCGGGGCAGTTGGTGGAGAAGGACGAGAAGCTGTTCACGATCGATCGGCGGGCGTTTGAGACGAAGCTGGCGCAGGCGGCGGCGGAGTTGAAGCGGGCAGAGGTGGCGGAGATGACGAGCAAGAAGGAGTTCGACCGGGTGAAAGCGTTGTTGGCGGCAAAGGCGCTGTCGCCGGAGCAAGCGGACGCTAGAGAGTCGGTTTATTTGCAGGCGGCGGCGGCGTTGGAAGGGGCGAGGGCGGCGCATCATTCGGCTGAGATTGAGCTATCCCATACGGAGGTGAGGGCTCCCATTTCGGGGCGCATCAGCCGAGCGATGGTCACGCCTGGGAACTATGTGAGTGGGTTGCCGGGAGGGGCGAGTTTGCTGACGACGATTGTTTCGGTCAATCCGGTTTTCGTTTATGTGGACATCGATGAGAACTCGCTGATTCAACTGCAGGGGTTGCGGAAGCAGGGCAAGATCTTGATGGACGAGAAGAAGCGGATTCCGGTGCGGATGCAGTTATCAGGGGAGAAGGGTTTTGCGCATCAGGGATTTATTGAGTCGTTTGATAACCGGCTTGATGCCAGCACGGGGACCTTGGTGGTGCGGGCGCAGTTTGAGGATCCGGAAGGGCTTTTGACACCGGGGTTGTTTGCCCGGGTGGAGATTCCGATGACGGCGGAGTATCCTGCGCTGTTGATTGAAGATTCGTCGATTCTGACGGACCAAGCGAACAAGTATGTGCTGGGGGTGAATGAGCAGAGTTTGTCGGTGTATCAGCCTCTTGTGGTGGGTCCGACCTATGAAGGGAAGCGCATCGTGCGAAGCGGGGTCAAGAAGGGTGACAAGATCATCGTGAACGGGCAGGCGCGGTTGCCGATGCCCGGGATGCCGGTGGTGGCGGTTCCTGCTGGTGGCAAGGGTGAGCCGGAAGCGGCGAAGAAGTGAGATGGGTATCCTAAATTGAACAGTTGCGAGGCTTCGGTCTGGCTTACATAGCATGAATTTTTCCCGATTTTTTATCACGCGCCCGATTTTTGCCGGGGTGTTGTCCCTGCTGATTTTCATCCTTGGGGCGATCTCGCTTTTTCAGCTGCCGGTTTCGGAGTATCCCGAGGTGGCACCGCCGACGGTGATCGTGACGGCGACTTATCCGGGAGCGAACCCGAAGACGATTGCGGAGACGGTGGCATCGCCGATTGAGCAGATCATCAACGGCACGGAGAACATGCTTTACATGTCGTCGCAGAGCACGGCGAACGGCGTGATGACGCTGACGGTGACGTTCAAGCTGGGGACGGATATTGATTTGGCGCAGGTGCAGGTGCAGAATCGCGTGTCGCAGGTGCTGCCGAAGTTGCCGGAAGAGGTGCGGCGCTTTGGGGTGACGACGGTCAAGTCATCGCCAGACCTGACCATGGTGGTGCATATCTTGTCGCCGGATGACCGATACGATGAGTTATATCTGAGGAACTATGCGACGCTGAACGTGAAGGACGAGTTGGCGAGGTTGCCTGGGGTGGGGCAGGTGCAGCTATTTGGAGGTGGGGAGTATGCGATGCGGATTTGGATTGATCCGGATAAGGCGGCGGCGCGGGGGTTGACGGCGTCGGAAGTGGTGAACGCGATTCGGGAGCAGAACGTGCAGGTGGCGTCGGGCGTGATTGGTCAGCAGCCGATGAAGGAGCGGGTGCCGTTTGAACTGACGGTGAATACGAAGGGGCGACTGATTAACGAAGAGGAGTTCGAAAACATCATCGTCAAAGTTGGGGTGAACGGGGAGAAACTGCGGCTCAAGGATGTGGCACGGATTGAACTGGGATCGGGGGAGTATGCGCTGAGGAGCTTGTTGAACAACAAGCGCGCGGTTGGGGTGCCGATTTTCCAGTTGCCCGGGTCGAATGCCTTGTCGCTGTCGCAGGCTGTGCGGGCCAAGATGGAGGAGTTGAAGGCGAAGTTTCCAGAGGGCGTGGACTATGCGATTGCGTATGATCCGACGGTGTTTGTGGAGAAGTCGATTGACGCGGTGATTCACACCTTGATTGAGGCGATTCTGCTGGTGGTGCTGGTGGTCGTAGTGTTCCTGCAGACGTGGCGGGCCTCGATCATTCCGCTGGTTGCGGTGCCGGTGTCGTTGGTGGGGACGTTTGCGGTGATGCACGCGTTGGGATTCTCGATCAATAACCTGTCTTTGTTCGGGCTGGTGTTGGCGATCGGGATTGTGGTGGATGATGCGATCGTGGTGGTGGAGAATGTGGAACGGAACATTCGGGATGGGTTGAATCCGATGGAGGCGACGAAGCAGGCGATGACGGAGGTGACGGGGCCGATTGTGGCGACGGCGCTGGTGTTGTGCGCGGTGTTTATTCCGACCGCTTTCATCAGCGGATTGAGCGGGCAGTTTTACAAGCAATTCGCTGTGACGATTGCGATCTCGACGGTGATTTCAGCGATCAACTCCCTGACCTTGAGTCCAGCGCTTTCGGCGTTGTTGTTGAAGGATCATCACGCGAAGAAGGATCTGCTTTCGCGGTTCATTGATGTGTTGCTGGGCTGGTTTTTCAGGCCGTTCAATCGCTTCTTCGAATGGTCATCGAATCTTTATGTGGGGATGGTGAAGAAGATCATTCGCTTCAGTGTGATTGCGTTGATCATTTATGGCGGGCTGGTTTGGGCGACCTGGAAGGGATTTGAGATGGTGCCGTCGGGATTTGTGCCGCAGCAGGACAAGCAGTATCTAGTGGGGTTTGCGCAATTGCCGGATGGGGCGTCGCTGGATCGAACAGAGGACGTGATGCGGCGGATGTCGGAGATTGCGTTGAAGCATCCGGGTGTGAAGGATGCGATCGCGTTTCCCGGGTTGAGCATTCAGGGATTTTCGATCAGTCCGAATTCGGGCATTGTGTTTGTGGGGTTGAAGGAGTTTGAGGAGCGCACGACGCCGGAGTTGAGTGGAGGAGCGATTGCGGGAGCGCTGAATGGTGAGTTCATGGGCATTCAGGAAGCAATGGTGCTGATGTTTCCACCGCCACCGGTGAACGGGATCGGGACGACGGGCGGGTTCAAGCTGATGATTGAGGATCGGGCGAACCAGGGGTATGCGGCGACGTATCAGGTGGCGCAGCAGCTGGTGGGAGCGGCGTATGGGACGCAGAAGCTGGCGCAGGTGTATTCGGGCTACACGGTGAACGTGCCGCAGCTTGAGGCGGACGTGGATCGTGAGAAGGCGAAGATGCAGGGGGTGCCGTTGCAAAATCTTTTTGAGACCCTGCAAATCAATCTGGGCAGTTTGTATGTGAATGACTTCAATCGGTTTGGGCGGACCTATCAGGTGGTGGCGCAGGCGGAGCCGGAGTATCGCGATGAGGCGAGTGACATTGTGCGATTGAAGACGCGGAACATGGCGGGCGAGATGGTGCCGGTGGGCTCGTTGGTCAAGGTGAGCGAGACGTTTGGACCGGATCGGGTGACACATTACAATGGGTATCTGTCGGCGGACATCAATGGGGGGCCATTGCCGCCTTTGAGTTCGGGGCAGGCAGAGGAAGTGATCTCGAATCTGGCCAAGCAAGTGCTGCCGCCGGGGTTTGAGTTTGAGTGGACGGATCTGACGTTTCAGAAAATCATTGCCGGGAACACTGCGATGTATGTGTATCCGCTTTGCATTCTCCTGGTGTTCATGGTGTTGGCGGCGCAGTTTGAGAGTTTGCGACTACCTTTGGCGATCATCTTGATTGTGCCGTTGTGTTTGTTGTTTGCCTTGGCAGGGGTGATGATTGTGGGTGGTGACAACAACATCTTTACACAGATCGGGTTCATTGTTTTGATTGGGTTGGCGTGTAAGAATGCGATCTTGATCGTGGAGTTTGCGAAGGAGCGATATGACCGGGGCGGGACGCCTTTGGAGTCGGCGCTGGATTCGTGTCGCTTGCGGTTGCGGCCTATTTTGATGACCTCGATTGCGTTCATTGCCGGGGTTTACCCGCTGGTGATTTCGACGGGAGCGGGAGCGGAAATGAGGCGGGCGATGGGTACGGCGGTTTTTGCGGGGATGATTGGCGTGACGATTCTGGGGCTGTTTTTGACACCGGTGTTTTATGTTTTGGTGATGAAGTTAGGAAAGCAGCGCAAGGCTGGAAAAGAAGGCGCTCAAGAAGTCAGTGAGGCGTGAACGCAAGTTAGGAAGGATCGAACTACCATGAAGCATTTGAGAACAGCAATAGGAGTCGTCGTTTTGGCGCAGGGGATGAGTTGGGCCGAGGTGGGGCCGGACTACAAGCGTCCGGTGACCGAGGCTCCAGCGGGTTATAAGGGATCGGTGGTGATGCGGGAAGCCCGGCCGCTGGAGAACGCGCCGAAAGGGGCGTGGTGGGAGGTGTTTCAGGATCGGCGGTTGAACGCGTTGATTGTGGATGCGACGCAGCACAATCAGAGTCTGAAGGCGGCGATTGCGAAGTTTGATCAGGCGCGATCGACGGCGCGGTTGGCGCGGGCGAACTTTTTTCCGAGTGTCGGTGCAGGGGTGGTGGTCGAGAATCAGAGGACCTCAGAGAACATGCCGTCAGCGTTTCCATTGAACGGATTGATGTATCAGGGGCCGGGCTACAACGTGCCGCTGGAGTTTAGTTGGGAGTTGGATTTGTGGGGGAAGTTGCGGCGGCAGTCGGAGACTGCGGGGGCGCAATTGGTGGGGGTGGCGGCGGCGATGCAGAATGTGCTGCTGACGGTGCAGGCGGATGTGGCGATGAATTACATCCGGGTGCGGACGCTGGATGCGGAGATGGACGTGGTGCGGCAAGCGGTGGCGTTGCGGAAGGAGAGTTTGGGGATTACGCAAGCGCGGGTGAAGGCGGGAGCAGGGAGTGAATTGGAGTTGGCGCAGGCGGAGACGGAGTTGGCGACAGCGGAGGCGGAGATCTCTTCTTTGCAGGCCCAGCGGGATCAGTTGGAGAATGCGATTGCGGTTTTGTCCGGGCAAAATCCGACGGTGTTTCGGTTGCCGTCGGTGCCGAGGGGGACGGGGACGCCGCCGGGGATTCCGGTGGGAGTGCCGAGTGATTTGTTGGAGAGACGGCCGGACATTGCGGAAGCGGAGCGGGCCTTGGCGGCCGCGTCGGCGCAGATCGGGGTGGCGAAGGCGGCGGCGTTTCCGAGTGTGAAGCTGATGGCGAACGGAGGGTTGCTGAGTGGCGAGTTCGATTTGTTGGCGGATGCGACGAGTTTGATGTGGAATGCGGGTCCGAGGGTGTCGATTCCGATTTTTTCCGGCGGGAAGAATGTGGCGAATTTTGAGCGGGCGCAGGCGGCGCATGACGAGGCGCTGGCGGGTTATCGGCAGGCGATTTTGGTGGCGTTTGGGGAGGTGGAGAACAGCCTGTCGGCGATTGCGAATTTGAAGAATCAGGCGGAGGCGCAGGGGCGGGCGACGGAGAGTGCGGCGAAGGCGCTGAGTTTGGCGAGGACGCGGTATGAGGCGGGGACGAGTCCGTATTTGGACGTGATTGAGGCGGATCGGACCGCGTTGGCGGTGAGGCGGGGAGCGGTGCAGATTGCGGGTCAGCAATGGCTGGCGAGCGTGGGATTGGTGAAGGCGCTTGGGGGCGGCTGGGACGTGGTGACGCCGGTGGAGGTGCCGGTGGTGGCGGAGGATCCGGAGGCGCAGATGAAGGGCGAACTGGAGGCGGAGAAGAAGGGGTTTTTGGGGCGGGTGAAGCGGATGTTCAAGAGGGACTGAGAGGGAGGCGGTTAGGGGATTGCCAAGAAGGGGAGTGGGTTGTAAGATCAGCGCCTTCATGTTGAACGCGCTTGATCGGTTGAAGGAACTGGGGCTCGGGGAGTCTCGGGTGGTGGAGGCGACTCTGACTGCGGAGCGAGTGGTGGCTTTGGACTGGGCGCGGTTGGCGGATTTGATGCGGGGGTTGGTGGTGGAGGCGGGATGTGAGCTGGCGGGGACGCAGGTGCAACCGGATGCGTCGGTGGTGTTTGGGATGATCGAGCATCCGGGAACGGAATGGATGAAGCGGGTGCTGGTGAAACTGGTGGCGTGGAACGAGTGGGGAGCGCAGGCTGATCAGGTGGAAGCGTTTGCGACGGAGGTGAGGGCGGCGAGGGATGCGCGGGGTATTTTGGTGGCGCCAGCGGGCTTTTCGCCGGGGGCGAGGGAGGCGGCGGGGAGGCATCGGATAGAGATGGTGGATGGGGTGGCGTTGACGGAGGCCTTGGGTCGATTGCCGGAGGGGAAGCGCGAGTTTTTGTGGGGGGTGGCGACGTCGGGAGATGCGTGGACGCCGAGTTGTCCGATGTGTTTGGGGAAGTTAGCGCCGGTGCAAAGTCATGCGATGGAAACGGTGGAAGCGGAGGAAGAGCGGATGATGTTCAAGGACGCGATAGTGGCGGACTCGGTTTATTGTCGGCGGTTGCGGGTGGTGAGGGGGATTGAGGTGCAGTTTTTGCAGCAGGTTCGGGCGATGGAGATGGATATCGAGGGCACGGTGCATGGGGATTTGGTGTGTGAGGGGATGTTGTATTTGAGGCCGACGGCGGTGGTACATGGGGCGGTGGCGGCGAAGGGGATGACGGTGGAGGATGGGGCGCAGTTGCTGGCAGATGTGACGGTGTTAAGGACGGCGCTGGCGCCGTTGGTGCGGACAAGTGTGACATGGCAGTGGCGGTGTTTGTCGGGAGAGGCGGTGTGTGCCGGGGTGGCGCTGGAGCCGCATGCGCTTAGCCAGGATCCTTCCTGAGCCATCTGCTGCAACCGCTGAAAAGCCCGAGTCTGCGGCGTTGGGCTCGTTTTGAAAGGCATCGAGCATTGACCTATGCACTCAGCCTTTCAAAACAGCGCCCGCCTTGCAGCCTCAAGCTTTTGAGCGGTTTCGCGACGAGGTTCATGAAAGATCCAGGCTAGGCCGTGGGAGTGAGGTGGGGACTTTTTTCCCTGATGAGTACAGGGGATTTTTTTCGGGGGTGAAAAAGTGGAATGAGTCGGCATTCCATGTGCTTGCGTATGACGTTGAACGTAGCAATCTACCCGCCCCCAACCCTGGTGGACCGTTCGCTAGGCATTTGGGGGCATCGCTCCCCATGAACTATCCTCACTACGACGAAAACATTCCCAACGAAGGTTCATTGCATTTGATGGAGGCGGAGCGGGATGCGTGCGGGGTTGGTTTTGTGGCCAACATTCATGGGAAGCGGAGTCGGGAGATTTTGGACATGGCGATTTGCGGGGTGTGCAGTGTGCAGCACCGGGGAGCGGTGGATGCGGACCGGGTGACGGGGGATGGATCGGGGGTGCTGACGCAGATTCCTTATGATGTGCTGCTGCCCGAGGCGGAGAAGATGGGGCATGCGCTGGATCATCCGATGGATTTGGCGGTGGGGGTGTTTTTTCTGCCGCATGAGCCGATGGAGCGGATGAACATCCAGATGGTGACGGAGAGCATCATGAGGTATCGCAAGATCCGGGTGTTGGGATGGCGGGATGTGCCGGTGAATCCGAATGAGTTGGGGGACAAGGCGAGGAGGACGATGCCGTACATTCAGCATTTGTTCCTGGAGCGGCCGGCGGAGATGGGGGACAATGAGTTTGAGCGGACGCTGTATTTGGTGAGGCGCGAGCTGGCGATCAAGGCGCGGGAGCAGCGGATGACGAACTTTTACGTCGCCTCGTTGTCGCACCGGACGATTGTGTACAAGGCGCTGTTGCTGCCGTCGTCGCTGCAGAAGTTTTACGGGGATTTGCAGAACGATGCGTATGACACGTCGCTGGCGTTGTTTCACCAGCGGTTCTCGACGAACACGTTTCCGACCTGGGCGTTGAGTCATCCGTTTCGGATGCTGGCGCACAACGGGGAGATCAACACGGTGCGGGGGAACCGGAACTGGTTGACGAGTCGGACGAGTGACTTTGAGCATGAGTTCTGGTCGAACAA
>JAIYDW010000152.1 GCA_027487315.1 Verrucomicrobiaceae bacterium
GTCGGGGTTGACGGAGGGGATGCGGACGAGGGCTTGGGCGAGCTCGGTGACGCTTGTTGGTGGGGCGGACATTTTTTTGGACAGGATTGCTACGCTTCGCTTCCCTTCGGGCTGCCTTTGGCAGGCTGTCTCCCTTCGGTCGGCTAACAGGATTTTTGGGGATTAACGGGATTACTGGCAGAAAGAAGGGGGGCAGAAAAAAGAGAGGGGTTCTTTTTGTTTGGTGTGGGGGACACGCCTGGGACAGGCGTGGTACTTTGGGGGCGAGGACGAAGGGGAGGAGGAGTTAGGTGCGGGGGGCTTGGACGGTGTTTAGGACGGATTGGAGGACGGTGTCGGTGGATTGGCCGGAGATGGCGACTTCGGGGGCGAGGGTGATGCGGTGGCGGAGGACGGGGAGGGCGGCGCGTTTGACGTCGGCGGGGGTGATGTAGTGGCGGTTGTCGAGGAAAGCGTAGGCTTTGGCCATGCGGACGAGGGAGATGGCGCCGCGGGTGCCGGCGCCGAGGGAGATGGCGCCGTGGGTGCGGGTGGCGCGGGTGAGGGCGACGGCGTATTGGACCACGGACTCTACGGCATCGACCGCGGCGGTGGCGGCTTGGGCGTCGAGGATGTCCTGGGGGGTGCAGACTTGGGTGACGTGGTCCGGGGAGAGGCCGCGGGCGGCTGCTTCGGAGCAGACGGCGCGGACGATGGAGGCTTCCTGGGTGGCGTCGGGGTAGTCGATGAGGATTTTTAACAGGAAGCGGTCGAGCTGGGCTTCGGGGAGGGGATAGGTGCCTTCTTGTTCGATGGGGTTTTGAGTGGCGAAGGTCATGAAGGGGGGAGCGAGGGTGTGGGTCTCGCCATCAATGGTGACGCGGCCTTCCTGCATGACTTCGAGGAGAGCGGACTGGGTTTTGGCGGGGGCGCGGTTGATTTCGTCGGCGAGGAGGAGCTGGGTGAAGACGGGGCCCTGGCGGACGCGGAACTGCTGGGCGGCGAGATCGAAGAGGGTGTGGCCGGTGACGTCTGACGGCATGAGGTCGGGGGTGAACTGGATGCGGCGGAAGGCGCCGCCGAAGGTGCGGGCGAGGGCGAGGACGAGGTGGGTTTTGCCGAGGCCGGGTTTGCCTTCGAGGAGGACGTGGCCGCCGGCGAGGAGGGCGGCGAGGACTTGATGGATGACTTCTTCCTGGCCGATGAAGACCTGGGAGATGGCGTGGTGGATAGTAGAGAGTGGAGAGTAGGGAGTGGGGAGTGGGGGGTGAGGAGCTGCGACGGAATTTGGGATCGTGGTGGGTTCGGGGAAGAGGGGTGGTGGGGGAGCCCAGGGGGTGGGTTCGGGTGTGGGGGTGGAAGGGGGGAGTTCGGGGGGGAGGTTCATGAGAGGGATAGGCGGAGGGTTTGGAGGTCTTGGAGGATACGGATGATTTGGGAGGAGGGAAGGGATTGAGGATCGGCGAGGGCAAATTGGACGCGGTCGAGGGAGAGGTTGGCGCGGGATGCGAGGAGGGTGTGTTGGTCGGCGGGGTTGGTGAGGTGGGGGTGGGTGTCGCGGAGGCGTTGGTTGAGGGCGGATTGGGCAGCGGCGATGAGGTGGTCCTGGCGGCGGATGCTGAGGAAGAAGCTGCCGAGGGTGGTGAGGTGATCGGAGAAACGTTTGGTGGTGTGGAGGGAGATGGTGCGGATGGGGCCGAAGCGGGGGAGGCTCATCCAGAGCCAGAGGGCGATGGCGAAGGCGAGAGCGATGAGGGGTCGCCAAGCGCGCTGCCAGAGGAGCTCCCAGAAGCTGCCTTCGAGACCGACGACGAAGAGGATGTCGAGGGGGCCGGGGCCGGCGAGGGTGTCGAGGAGGAGGCCGTGGTCGTGGTCGGAGAGGTAGCGGCTGCGGAGGGGGTGGGCGTGGGTGATGAGGGTGACGCGACCATTGCCGTGTCGGAGGCTGAGGATGTGGGCGGCGTCGGGTTTGCCGGCGATGAAGTCGCCATTGCGGAGTTTGCGTTCGGTTTGGAAGGTGACGTAGTCGGGGAGTTCGACGGCGATGTCGCGTTTGCGCCAGCGGAGTTGGGTGGTGGTGAGGCTGACGTCTTCGGGTTTTTCGATGTCTTTTTTGGAGTCGGTTTTGGGTTTGTCGTCTTTGGATTTCTTTTTGTCGGGTTTGAGGATGTCGCCGAGGGCTTTGTCGATTTCCTCGGGGGTGCGGCGGTCTTTGGCGGTGACGTGGAGGGCTTCGAGGATGGGGTCGGGGCGTTCGTCGTTGCCGAAGTAGCCGTAGCTGGAGAGGGCGGAGAAGAGTGACCAGTCGTTGTAGGGTCCGGCGCCGGCGAGGGTGTAAACGAGGTGGCCGCCGTTGGTGACCCATTGCAGGAGAGGGAGGGCGCGACCGGAGGGCATGCCGTTTTCGGCGGAGGTGAAGATGAGGCCGGAGGTGGGTTCGGGGAGATCGGCGAGGGTGGGTTTGCGATCGGGGTAGTGGCCGCGATGTTCGAGGAAGCGGGAGGCGGCGAGGAAGGGGTCGATGCGGGCGGGGCCTTTGAAGCCGGTTTCGCGGGTGACGTCTTCCCAGCGGCCGTCGCAGGCGGGGAGCAGGAGGAGGAAAGGGAAAAGGAGGAGGGCGGTGGCGCGGGGAGGGGAGGGTGGGGCGGATTTGGAGAAGGGCCAGGAGGCGCAGAGGGAGTCGAAATCGGGGGAGGTGGGTGGCTGGCCAGCGTAGGCGGTGCGGGTCCAGAGGAGGGTGAGTTGGCTGAAGTAGGGAGCGAGGGCGGAGGTGGGGGAGGCGATGACGTGGTCGAGGCAATCGGCTTCGGTATCGCTGGAGGCGATGGGGAGGCGGTGCTGGGTGACGAGGGAGGCGAGGGCACCGCGATAGAGCAGGCTGAGGGCTTCTTTGGCATCGCCCTTCGACCAAGCGGATCGGGCGGCGGCGATGAGATCGGAGGGGAGGCTTTCGGGGGTGATTTCCATGCCGAGGATGAAGCGCGGCGGCGGGGTGGCTTTGGCGCGGGCGGAGAGGACGGGGGGGCGCATGCGGGAGGCGGCGCGGACGAGGACGATGACCAGGAAGACGAGGGCCACGACGAGGAGGATGTAGCCGATGGCCATCATGATGAGGCCGACAATGCCGGTGGCGGCCGCGTTTTCGGTGTCGTTGTTGGGGATCCAGAGGCGGTCGGTTTTGGAATGGATTTTGAAGTCGGGTTCTTTGAGGACGGATTGGGCAAGTTCGTTGGGGTCCTCAGGAGTGACGGTGGAGGTGTTGGCAGCGGGGGGAGAATCGGATTGGGCTGAGGCGGGTGATAGGGGGAGGAAGCAGAGGAGGACGAGGGCGATCAGGGTGGTGGCTTGGGTGAGGCGGGAGGCGGTGCGGCGGAAGGCGAGTTCGATGTCCCAGCCTTCGAGTTTGGTGCGGCAGTTGAGGTAGAGGCCGAAGCCGGCGCCGACGTAAAAGGGTTCGACGATGGTGATGGTGACGAGGTACCAGAAATTGGTCCACCAGTAGTAGGCGTCGGTGATGGTGAAGGTGGAATTGGAGTCGGCGTCGAAGAGGTCGGTCATTTCGGGGAGACCGGAATCGGGGGCGAGGATGGACGTGAGGGCGAGGAGGCCGAAGAAGGTGGCGAGTTCGAGTTTGACGAAGACCCAGGTGAGGCTGGCGCCGGAAGAGCCGCCCTCACGTGCGAGGCCTTTGACACGGGAGCGGAGGTTTTTGCCGCGTTGGCCTTCGAGGAGCCAGACGGGGAGGACGAAGCTGCGGCCGGGGCTGAGGCGGCGCCAGAGGAGGGTGGGGAAAAAGAAACGGGACCAGAGGCGGGGCCATTCTTTCCAGGTCTCGCGGAAGCCGGGGCGAGCGCCGAAGGTGGCGCGGCTGATGAAGTGGAGGGGGACGCGGTCGTAGAGGGGTTTGAGCCACCAGACGAGGCCAGAGAAGATGAGGGGGTGATCTTTGAGAGCGATGGCGAGGACGATCCAGAGGGGGAGGACGGTGGCGGCCCAGAGACCGAGGATGCGGGGGAAGTCGCGGCGGACGAGGGTGCAGCCGAGGTCGGCGGCTTCCCAAGAGAGACGTGGGCGCAAGGCGACCGTGAGGTCCTCAAGTCGCATGGGACCTCCTTCCGCAGAATCCGAGGTAGGCGATGGTGAGGGACCAGACGATGGCGCCGAAGGTGTATTTGATCCAGGGAGCCATGGGGTTGGCGGACCAGAAACCTTCGATGACGGCGGCGATGGAGGTCAAGATGCAGGCGCCGAGAATGAGGAGAAGAGCGCGGCGACCGCCGAGGACAAGAGAGGTGCGGCGGTCGTGTGGGCCGGGATGGATGAGGGAGAGGCCGAGGCGCATTCCGGCCATGCCGGAGATGACGACGCCCATGAGTTCGGGAGCAGAGTGGCCGGCGACGAAGGAGTAGAAGGTGTGGGGATTGCAGGCGTGATGGACGTAGCCGGTGGCGGCCCCGATGTGGGCGCCATTGAAGAGGACGATGAAGAGGGTGCCGATGCCGGCGAGGAGGCCGCCGGCGAAGGTGCGGAGGTCGATGCCGACGTTGTTGTAGATGTAGAAGGCGAACATCATGAAGTTGGAGCCGAATTCTTCGCGCATGTAGTCCTGCGGAGAGGTGTGGCTGCCGTACATGCTTTCCATGCTGACCATGCCTTCGGGGCCGAGGAGGCGCATGGCCCATTCGGGATCATTAGGAGTCCAGATGGCGAAGAAGAGGAAGGGGGCCCAGAAAAGGAGGGTGTTGAACCAGAAGAGTTTTTTTTCCTGGCGAACGGTTTGGGGGAACTCGCGGAGAATGAGATGAGCGAGGCGTTCCCAGCCGCCGGAGAGACGGCGTTCGAGGGTGCGATAGCCGGCGATGGCGAGGCGGTTGAGGCGGTCGATGATGGCGGAGTCGTAGAGGCGATGCTGGGCGATGCTGAGGTCGTGGCAGATTTGGCGGAAGAGGGTGGGGAGACGCTCGATGTCTTCGTGGGGTTGTTTGGTTTCGACGGCGTCGATGACCTCCTCCAGCCGCTGCCAGCGGTGGTTGTTTTCGTCTTCGAATTGGTGGGAGGTCACTGGATTGCGGATTGCGGATTGCGGATTGCGGAATGAGCAGGGAAGAGGGCGAGTTGGCGAGTTAGGATTTTTTGGAGGGGTGGCCTTGGCGGAGGTAGAGGCCGATGGCGCAGAGGCGGCGGAGACCTTCGGGGCCGGTGGCGCCGGTGAGGGGGGAGAGGAGGTTGGCGAGTTCGATGCGGCGGTCGTCGGACCAGAGGGGGGCGCGTTCGATGAACTGGAGGATGGCGGCTTGTTCGGGGCGGCTGAGGGGATGCGGGGAAGGTTGCGGGGTGGCGTTGATTTGGACGCGGAGCGGGTTGGCGGGTTTGGGGTCGGCGTAGACGACGACGGTGTCGGCGACGAGATCGCCGAGGCGTTGGAAGCGTTGATTGCAGAGGGTGGAGAGGAAGCCGAAAAGGTAGAAGGCAGGCATGAAGTCGATGAAGCGCAGGAGGTTGCGGATCAGGGACTGGGGGAGGCGGACGGGGCCGCCGTTGACGCTGGCGACTTTGATGCCCATGAAGCGCTGGCCGGGGGTGGCGCCGTGGCGGGTCATTTCGAAGAAGACGTTGTAGAACCAGTTGAAGAAGAACATGAACAGGAGGAGGACGCCCTCCCAGACATTTTCCATGCCGAAGACACCAAGCATGCCCATGACGATGGCGGCGGCGATGTAGCAGGCGATGGCGATGCAGGCGTCGATGGTCCAGGCGAGGGAGCGGATGGCGGGGCCGGCAACGCGAAGCTGGATTTCGACTCCGTCCGCCAGTTCGACGGTTTGAAGAGTGTCAGCGAGAGCGTTTGGGGATGTCATGCGCAGGCGTCATGATGCCTGTCCGATTGGCTTTGACAATGCGCAAGTTTTCTCTGTAAGGTTTGATCACTATGGAACCTAATCCCTACAACGTGCCGAGTGCGAATCCGTTTGGGCAATCGACTTTGGGTGGGGGCGAGGCGATCACTGAGGGGGTGCTGAAGCACCTGAAGGGGACGAAGGGTTGGGTGAAGTTGATGGCGATCCTGATGTTTATGGCCGGTGGTTTGCTGGTGATGGGGGGGCTTGCGGTTTTGGCGCTGGGCTTGTTTGGGAGCAGTGTGATCGCGGCGATGGGGGAACAGGGGAGCGCGTTGGCGAGTATCGGGGGAGCGGTGGGGGCGACGGTGTTTGGCGGGATTTATGCGGCCATGGGGGCGATCTATTTTGTGCCGGGTTTTAAGCTGTGGAACTATGCGTCTGCGATTGAGGATTTGCTGAAGGATCGGGCGGTGGCGACGCTGGAGAAGGCGCTGGATTATCAGCGGTCGTTCTGGAAGTTTGTGGGCGTTTGCGCGGTGGTGATGATCAGCCTGTATGTGTTGATCTTTGTTGGGGCGATCGTTGCGGCGGGGATCGCGGGGGCGGCGGCGGCGAGTGGTGCGGGTGGGATTGGGCAGTGAGGGGATTGCGGATTGCGGACTGCGGACTGCGGACTGCGGACTGCGGAGGGCTGAGGGTTAGCGGGAGAGGAGGTCTTGGCCTCGGTAGTGGACGTGGGTGACTTGGCCTTGGAGGGTTTTGTTGAGGAAGGGGGTGTTTTTGCTCTTCGACTTCATGAACTCGGGCGTGAAGGTGGTGGAGCGGGTGGGGTCGAAGAGGATGAACTCGGCGAGGTTGCCTTCTTTGATTTCGGTATCGGCGAGTTTGATGAGGCGGCGGGGTTCGTTGGCGTAGCGTTTGACGAGGAGGTCCCAGCCGAAGGCGCCTTTGGCGATGTAGTGATGGAAGAGGGATGGTAGGGCGGTTTCGAGGCCGGTGATGCCGAAGGGGGCGCTGGCGAAGTCCTGGTTTTTTTCGAACTCGGTGTGGGGGGCGTGGTCGGTGGCGATGACGTCGAAGATGCCGTCGATGAGGCCCTGCAAGAGCGCGGCGTTGTCGGCCGCGGTGCGCAGGGGGGGATTCATTTTGTAGTGGGTGTCGTAGTTGCCGATGTGCTCGTGATTGAAGATGAGGTGATGGGGGGCGACTTCGCAGGTGACGCGGATGCCTCGGTCTTTGGCGCGGCGGATGGTGTTCATTCCGAGGGCAGTGGAGACGTGCTGGATGTGGAGGTGGACGCCGATGTATTCGGCGAGGCGGATGTCACGGGCGATGCAGATTTCCTCGCTGATGGAGGGGATGCCCTGGAGGCCGAGGCTGTAGGAGACGCTGCCTTCATGCATGCTGCCTTTGCCGGAGAGTTCTTTGACTTCGCAATGGCTGGCGAGGGCGAGGTCGAACTGTTTGGCGTACTCCATGGCGCGGCGGAGGACCTGGGGGTTGCTGACGGAGTCGCCATCGTCGGTAAGGTAGACGACGCCACGGCCTTTCATGCCGGCGATGCCAGCGAGTTCTTCGCCTTTGCGGCCTTTGGTGATGGCGCCGGTGGTGAAGACGGAGGGCCAGATGCGGGATTTTTCACGGGCGATGTCGAGCACGTTTTGGACGGCGGCGGCGCTGTCGATGGCGGGGTTGGTATTGGGCTGGAGGACCATGCCGGTGATGCCGCCGTTGATGGCGGCCTCGGAGCAGCTGTGGATGGTTTCTTTGTCCTCGCGGCCGGGTTCGCGGGCGTGGACGTGGACGTCGAAGAGGGAGGGGAGGAGGATGTGTCCGGCGCAGTCAATGATGGTGGCGTCCGACACGGCAGTGATAGAATCGGCGACGCCTGTGATGCGGTCACCTTCGACGAGGACATCGGCGCGGCGGGGTTCGCGGTGGTATTCGGAGGCGATGAGGGCGGCGCGGTAGAGGCGTTTCATGAATGGGGACGATGGTGGGCGGTTTGGGAGGGGAAATCAAGGGGGTGTGACAAACAAAACGGAGAGCCTGTGAGGGCTCTCCGTTGAGATGTTTGGATTGAGATGGAGGAGGGGACGGATCAGGCGTCGCTCTTTTTCTCGGGAGCGGGGGCGGTTTTTTCGCCTTCGCCTTCGAGTGGGGGACGGGGTTTGCCGGTGCCTTCGCCGCCTTGTTGAGGGGGGCGACGGAAGCCACCTTCACCGCCACCGCCGGGAGGGCGGCCTGCGCCGGGGGAACCGCCAGGGCCTTCGCCGCGACCCATGCCGCCGCGGCCCATCATTTCGCGCATTTTGGCCATGCCTTGGGTGAATTCTTCACGGGAGAGTTGGCCGTTGCCGTCCTGGTCCATGCGACCGAAGGCTTGTTCCATGAA
>JAIYDW010000083.1 GCA_027487315.1 Verrucomicrobiaceae bacterium
CCGGTCAAACTTTGGACTTCAGAAATGGGCGCTTTGGGTTGAGGATAGAGTGAGTTTATTTGGGTCCCATTCCCTCCATTCATCATGTGCTGTTTCTCTGCTGAAATTCGGTCTGTTACTAACACGCAAATTTTCGCCCGTTTTGGCCCTGGGCAGACGCAGCATGTTGTGTATGCCATGTCGCTCGACACGAGCCGCAGCGTGGCGATGATTCTTCCGCTTCCCGTCCAGGACGCTCAACAACCTGATGCGTTGAAGTTTCACAACCTGGAGGCGCATCCGAATTTTTTCAGCGATCTCGAACGCGCATTCTATGTTCCACCTCCCCCTGGGGCGAAGGCCTCCACCGCCGCGCCTATGCTTCCCGTCGAAGTCGTCGGTGCCTATGAAGCTAGCTTTGTGCCGAGCGTTGCGGACTTTGCTCGCCTTGATCGGCGATTCAGGCTGCCTGAAAAGACGTGGAGCAGCCTGCCGCAATACCGGGATTTTGCTTTTGCGGTGTTCAAGCTTAGGCGGGGTCGGCATGATGTGCATCCCATGGCCTTCACCTTCCGTGCCCAGGATGAAGGGCGGTTGTTTTTTCCAACGATGCACATTCATGATGGAGAGGTGCATGAGGAGGCTGAGTTTCATCACACGCTCTACTGTCAAGGGTTGCGGATGGGCGGCAAGGCCTGGACCGAGTCGCCCAAGATCGCTTCCCAAGTGATGTCTCGCGAACTTCCGGGTGGTCTGGTTTCTCCTGACCACCACTTTCACAAGCTGAGTCTATACGGGATGCTGCCCAATCACGACATCGCTGTGCCGGCCCGCCTTCTGGTTTGATGGGCACCCTGTCGGGGTTTGCCGGGGATCACGGCTTTTCTTTGGACTTCGTTTTCTTTGAGGTTTTGGATTTTTCTTTGGCGGGGGCGGGTTTTGGGGTGGGTTTGACCAGGGTGATTTGGGTGTCGTTGGCTTGATCGGGGCCGGGGGTGGTACGGCCTTGAGCGATGGCGGTTTCGAGGGCGGCTTTCATGGTGGCGACGCGGTCGGGGTGGTCAGCGATGAGGTTTTTTGTTTCACCGGGGTCGGATTTGAGGTTGTAGAGCTGGAACTCGGGCAGGCCGGTGGTGTCGTCTTTGCCGGGGCGCGGGGGGCTCCAGCCGCCGGAGCCGGGGCAGAGGGCGAGTTTCCATTCGCCGTCGCGGATGGCGAAGCTGCCGTTGATGGACTGGCTGATGAGGCTGGTGCGGATGGGCTTTGTGGCAGTGCCAAGGAGGGCGGGGAGGAAGCTGACGCTGTCTTCGCCGGCGGTGGGGGGGAGGGGGATTTCGAGGAGGTCGGCAAAGGTGGCGATGAAGTCGAACTGGCCGATGAGCTGGTCACTGACGGTGCCGGGTTTCACTTTGGCGGGCCAGCGAGCGAGGAAGGGGACGCGGTGGCCGCCTTCGTAGAGGTCGGCTTTGTGGCCGCGGTAGATGTGGCTGGGGCGGTGATTGGCGGCGAGGAGTTCGTCGATGTTGGCGGCGGGGGAGCAGCCGTTGTCGGAGGTGAAGACGATGAGGGTGTCTTTGGCGATGCCGTTTTGTTCGAGGGCGGCGAGGAGGCGGCCGATGTCGGCGTCGACTTGGCGGACGAAGTCGGCGTAGGAGTTGATGCCGCTTTTGCCCTGCCATTCGGCGGTGGGGACGATGGGGGTGTGGGGAGCGGCGAGGGGGACGTAGGCGAAAAAGGGAGTGCCGGCTTTGGAGGCGGGGGCGCGTTCGGTGATGTAGGCGATGGTGTGGTCGGTGATGCCGCCCTGGACATCGATGGCTTCGAATTTGACTCCGGCGGGGCCTTTGCGGAGGAAGGTTTTTTCGACGGTGGCGATCTCGGTGGGGAGGCGGTCGTTGATCCAGACGAAGGGGAACATGTCGAGGGAGGCGCTGATGCCGTAGTAGTGGTCGAAGCCGTGATCGAGGGGGCCGTCGGAGATGGGGGCGGTGTAGTCGACGAGGGAGACGTCGGCGAAGGGTTTGCCGAAGTCGCCGTTGTCATCGGCGGTTTGGCCGTTTTTGAGCGGCCAGGTCATGCCGAGGTGCCATTTGCCGATGCAGGCGGTGTGGTAGCCGTTTTGCTTGAGCAGACCGGCTACGGTGAGGCGATCTTTGGCGATGAGGGGTTTGGAGAAGCCGCCGAGGACACCGCTTTGGAGGTGGGTGCGCCAGTGGTAGCGGCCGGTGAGGAGGCTGTAGCGTGTGGGGGTGCAGACGCCGGAGGCGGTGTGGGCGTCGGTGAAGCGCATGCCTTCGGCGGCGAGGCGGTCGAGGTTGGGGGTGGGGATTTTGCTGTCCGGGTTATTGGCGGTGACGTCGCCGTAGCCTTGATCGTCGGCGAGGACGATGATGATGTTGGGCCGGTCAGCGGCGAGGGTGGCGGTGCCGAGGATGGCGAGGCCGAGGAGGGTGCGGAGTGGGTGCATGAGAAAGTCACCGCCTTAACGAAGGTGGTGGGGATCTCTTGCGACTCCTTGTCGGTGGGATGGCCTACGAGGCGTAGGTGACGGGGGTGCCGTCGTGTTTGACGAGTTCGCGGAAGGCGGCGACGACTTGGGCGGTGATGGGGCCGGGTTTGCCGTCACCGATGAGGCGGCGGTCAAGTTGGACAGCGGGGATGACCTCGGCGGCGGTGCCGGTGAGAAAGCATTCGTCGGCGGTGAAGAGGTCGTGGCGGGTCATCATCTTCTCTTCGCAAGAGAAGCCGAGTTGGCCGAGGATTTCGATGACGGCCTGGCGGGTGATGCCGTCGAGACCACCAGCTGAGATGGGAGGGGTGTAGACTTTGCCGTTTTTGGCGACGAAGACGTTATCGCCGGTGCATTCGGCGACGTACCCTTGTTCGTTGAGCATGATGCCCTCTTCGCAACCGGCTTGGATGGCCTCGATCTTGGCCATGACGTTGTTGAGGTAGTTGAGGGATTTGACCTGGGGGCTGAGGGCAGCCGGGGTGGGACGGCGGGTGGCGCAGGTGATGAGGTTGAGGCCTTTTTCGTAGCGTTCGGCGGGGTAGAGCGAGATGGTGCTGGCGATGATGATGACGCTTGGGCGGGGGCACTGGAAGGGGTTCAGGCCGAGGGAGCCGACGCCGCGGGTGATGACGAGGCGGATGTAACCGTCCTGGAGGTTATTGGCAGCGACGGTGTCGAGGGTGGCTTTTTCCATTTCCTCGATGGGAATGGGGATTTCCATGCAGATGGAGCGGGCGGACTCATAAAGGCGCTTCAAGTGGGCGGTGAGGCGGAAGATGCGGCCATGATAGATGCGGATGCCTTCGAAGACTCCGTCTCCATAGAGCAGGCCGTGATCGAACACGGAGATTTTGGCGTCTTCTTTGTCGAGCAACTGGCCGTTGATGTGGATTTTCATTCGGAGGGAGCGGGGGAGAGGCAACCATTTGAGTGGGATGCCGGAAATCAGGCGGCCATCATGCACGGGGCGAGGCGTGAAGCAAGCGGCTTCAACCATTCGCTAGCTTGCCCTCGCGGAGAATGAGGCGGCGGTCGCCACGTTCGGCCATGCGGGTGTCGTGGGTGACGACGATGAGGGTTTTGCGGGCTTCATCGACGATGCCGAGGAGCATGTCCATGACGGCGGCACCGGTGGAGGCGTCGAGATTGCCGGTGGGTTCGTCGGCGTAGAGGATGCCGGGGTCGTTAATGAGGGCGCGGGCGATGGCGACGCGTTGTTGTTCGCCGCCGGAGAGTTCGGTGGGGAGGTGGTCGAGGCGTTTGGAGAGGCCGACGCGGTCGAGGAGCTCGCGAGCGCGGGGTTCGGCATCGCGTTTGCCGATCCAGGCGGGGAGGAGGACGTTTTCCAGAGCGGTGAGTTCGGGGAGGAGGAAGTAGTGCTGGAAGACAAAGCCCATGCTGCGGTTGCGCAGGGTGGCGCGGTCACGGGCGTTCGAGTGGTAAAGGGATTTGCCGTGGACGAGGACATCGCCGGATGTGGGACGTTCGAGGCCGCCGAGGACGTAGAGCAGGGTGGTTTTACCGGCGCCGGAAGCACCGCAGAGAAAGACTTTTTCTCCGGCATCCACTTCGAGGTCCACGCCGCGCAGTACGTTGAGGTCATGGCCGCCCAGCTGGTAGCGCCGATGGACATCCTTGGCGTGAAGAGGGTGGGCGTTGGGTGGGGTCATGAGGCGGCTGGGTGGGCTGGGGACAATGGTTCAGAGGACTGGGAAGTCCAGCGGACATCGGGGGGTAGAGGGGCCAGAAAGGGGTGGGAATCAAAAAATCTGAAAATAAACTTCAAAAGCTTTGATTGTTAAGGTTACATAACTACAATTCTAGTGGCTGTCCTTGGCTCTGACAATTCGCTTCCCGTTCATGCGTGCTCCCTTTACCAAGTCCAAGACTTCCCGGCGTGCTGCAAGCGCACCGGCAAAGGCTGTGTCTGGAAAGGTCAGGCATGGGGTGGATTACGCGCCTGAGACGCCGAAAATCCGGGAGCAGAAGCGCATTGCGTTCCGGCGTGCGGGATTTCGGTTGGCGGTATGGATGGTGGTGGGGTTTGGGCTGGTTGCGCTTGTCGCTGCGACTTGGAGGCAGACGCTTTATCGGAATCCGCGGTTTGGTTTGAAGGAAGTGACGATTTTTACGGAGGGTGCGCTGAAGCCGGAGAAGTTGGTGAGGGAGATGGGGTTGGTGGAGGGAATGGACACGCTTTGGATTGATTTGAAGGAGATCATCGAGAAAGTGGAGAGTCTGCCGCAGGTGAAGTCGGCGTCTGCGCGGCGTGATTACAAGGGACACATGGAGGTGACGGTGGTGCAGCGTCGGCCGGTGGCTTGGCTAGAGTGCCAGCGTTTGGGTCTGCACTCCATGAAGAGCGGGTTTGGATGCCTATTGGACGAGGAGGGTGTGGCGATGCCGTGCGATGTGATCTTGAAGGATTACACGCTGCTGCCGGTGATTCGGTTTGAGGAATTGAGTCAGGCGCAGGCTGGAAGGCGGGTGCGGGATTTGCAGGTGAAGGCGGCGTTGAAGTTGCGGGCGGAGGTCGAGAAGCGAGTGGAGTCGGGGATGCCATCGTTGGTGAGCATTGATATTCCGACGAAATATGGGTTGGTGGCGAACTTTGATGATGGCATGCAGGTCACGTTTGGGCCGGATGCCATCACGAAGCAGTTGGGGCGCTTTGACCGAGTCATGATCGAGGCACGTGAGAAGGGATGGAAGATTGCGACTTTGAATTTGCTGCCTCGGGATAACGTGCCCGTGACCTTTCGCCAGAAGCCGAAGCTGGTTTCGGCGCGTTGATTTCTATTTCTTACCACACATTCTATGGCCAAAACCACCATTTACGCGGGACTCGAAATCGGCACTCACAAGATTTGTGTCGTCGTGGGTGAAGCGAAGCGCGATGGATCGATCAAAATCCTGGGAGTGGGTGAGGCGGCGTCACGGGGCGTGCGGAAGGGTGAAATCGTGGACTTTGACAAGGTGCAAACGTGTTTGAATGACGCTTTGGTACGGGCGGAGGATCGCAGTGATGTGATGATTCGGAATGTGTTCTTGGGGGTTTCAGGAGCGCACATTGAAAGCTTGAACAACATCGGGCGCTATCGTTTGCCGGAAGATCAGACAGAGATCACGGAAGATGATGTGGAGGAGGCCAAGGAAATCGCGCGGAATGTGAATGTGCCGCAGCAGAACGTGTTTTTGCACAGCATGACCCGGCAATACATTGTGGATGGCCAGGAAGCGGTGCGTCAACCGATCGGGCGTGAGGCCAGGTTTTTGGAGGCGGACTACCACATCATTCACGGTGTGAGGGGCCGGATTCAAAACGCCATTCGCTGCGTGCGGGAGATTCCTTTGGAGGTGGAAGACGTGGTGTTCAATCCGATTGCCGCAGCACAGGTGGTGCTTTCGCGGGAGGCAAAGAACCAGGGTGCGTTAATGATCGACTTTGGTGCGGGCACGGCAGATTTTGTGCTTTATCGGGATGGCATGCTGACGGCATCTGGCTGCATTCCATTGGGAGGTGATCACATGACGAATGACATTGCCATGGCGTTGCAGATTCCCAATGGGCGGGCCGAGAAGGTCAAGGTGGAGGAGGGCAGCACGCTGTACCAAGACGTCGACAGCGGTGACATTTTGCGGGTGGAAGATGATACGGGACATGTCATTGGAGAGATTGAGCGCGCCTTCATGTATGAGATCCTGTATTTGCGTGCCCAAGAGATTTTTGACCAGGTCAAGGTTCGTTGTGAGGCGCATCTCGGGCATTTGGGCGCGGGGATTTATCTCACGGGAGGAGTGAGTCTGCTGAAAGGGATTGACGCGGTGGCCCGGGATGTGTTTGGAATCAAGGTGACGAAGGTGGGTTCGGCTCCGGTAAGCGGCGTGACGTCGACCTTTGAAAACCCGAAATACTCCACGCCCATCGGATTGATTCGGTACGCGCAGATCCTGGATAGCGAAAAGCCCTTTCTTTCCCCCCTCGCCCGGCTGAGCCGCAAGGTCAGCGAAATGCTCTCAGTCATCCCGTTTTCTTGAAATCAATGACCCGACATTGAGTCCGTTTCTTTTCACACACATACCAATCCACATCACCCTCAACCCCACACCACCATGGTCGAATATCACCGCCACTCAGACGCCCCCGCAACTTCGCAGGGACCCATCAGCATCGCAATCATCGGAGTCGGCGGCGCTGGTTCCAATGTCCTGGACCGCATCACTTTGGATCGTACACTGGATGCGAGTTTGGTTTGCATGCACACCGACGTGAGGGTGCTGGGCCATGCGATGGCACCGACGAAGTTGCAATTGGGTACGGAACTCATGCGCGGCGTAGGGGCTGGTGGTGATCCGGATCTGGGTCGTGAAGCGGCTTTGTTTTCCAGGGATGTGATTCGCCAAAATCTGGCAGGGCATCAAATCATTTTCATTTGCGCGGGACTTGGCGGTGGCACCGGATCGGGTGCGGCGCCGGTGATCGCGGAGATTGCCAAAAGCACTGGAGCCCTTGTGCTGGTGGTGGCAACGATGCCGTTCAGTTTTGAAGGCCGCCGTCGCATCACTCAGGCGGAAGAGGCGCTGGAACTGCTGCAGAAGCGTGCGGACGCGCTGATCTTGTTTGAAAACAATCGCATGGGCGAATTGATTTTGCCGAAGGATGGGATTCAGAAAGCCTTTGGAGCGGCGGATCAATTGATCTCCCAGAGCCTGCGGGCGGTTTCGACGATGATCTCCACGCCCGGCTTGGTTAAGCTGGGGCTGGACGACTTGACCTCGGCTTTGTCATCATCGAATGGACGGTGCTTGTTTGGGTTTGGTGAGGCGAAGGGTCAAAATCGTGGAGCAGAGGCGCTGAAGAAGGCGCTGAAGAGTCCGCTCATCGATCAAGGCCGTTTGCTGCACCACACGAAGAATTTGCTGGTGCATGTGGCGGGAGGTGAAGGCATGACGTTGGTGGAAGTGGAAGGCATCATGAAGCAGATTGGCCGGAACGTGCCGGACCACACGCAGATCTTGTTTGGCGTGGCGGTGGAGCCGAAGCTGGGAGATTCGGTGGCCGTCACGCTGATTAGCTCGCTGGGTGCCGAAGCTTTGCAAAGCTATTCCCAGGCGCAGACAGCCACTCGATTGGAGCCAGAGGCGCCTGCAAGCAATGAGCCTGCGCCGAAGCCTGCCGGTAAAGCCAGTTCCCCGCCGCCACTGCCTCGTTCACCCGAGCCTGAGGAAGACGCGGCACCCAAAGCCAAGACAGGAGCAGATGCGTTCGATTTGTTCGCGGCGTCCGCCGCCAGTGCGGTTGCGACTGCCCCGGTCACTACGTCTGTGTTTCAGGAAGTGACGACCGAAGTTACCCATGTCATTGAGCGTTCGGTGCGAGTGGATGCTGAGATCCCTGACGAAGTGACCTTTGAAGAGTCAGAGACCCCTGAGGCCGTCGAAGAAAACGAAGCCGAACCTGAAGTCGTTGCGCCGATGGCTGAGACCACTTCAGTGCCCTTGCCTGCGGCCCGCCCTCAGGCGGCCCCGGTTGTTACGGCCCGGGAACGGAGTGAGCCTCTGGCTGAACCGACACCCGCGCCTGCTCGTCACACCGGAGGGTTGCTGGCCAACGTGATTGGCGGATCCAGCAGCGCCGCGACACCCGACTCGGATATGTTCCAAGCAGGTGATGAGGGCCGTGGACGCTTCAAGAATACGGAGCCCTCGCTGGTGGAAGGTGAAGATCTTGATGTGCCTACCTGGATGCGTTTGAAGAAGAAGCTATCGCGGTAGGTGTAAAGTTGACCTCCGCTATTAGAGGAGTCGGAGGTCCAAGTCTCACCAATGCGCCGAGAGATGGCAGACAACATTACTTGGAACTGAACTCACTTCTTTTACCGAGGATTAACTGCTTGGCAAAAAAAAGAATCCTAGCTATAACAACAAGGCGATGCCTACCTACGAAATATCTACCATCGCTTTCGACGACGTCGCCGCTTGAGGTAAGTCGTTGAAGACGGGTTTCGACCAGAGTCTTCTCATTGTAATCTTGTTTGAGTGCCCCAATTTCAAGCCCAATGGGATTATCGACGAGTTCCGAGTAGATTCTGACCCGGATTGAGGATTGACCTAGGTTGACAAAATGGAAGTAACAGTAGGACAAACCGGCGTAGGATAACACGCGGACAGCAAATTCAGCAACGCAATCTGGCAAATGCTGGGGATGAGAAAGGAAAAGGACATCGACGAGGCAGAGCGCAAAAGCCCCAAACGAAAAGCCCACCAACATGGATCGCATGTAATAGGAACCCGCACTTCGTCTGAGCAAAAACACCTGGGTTAGCACATTCACCGCGAGGGCGGCAAATGGGCTGGCGACAGTGAGGTAAGGAACAAGATCAGCCACCTTTTGAAATGGGTCCAAAGAGTTTACGAAATCCCAAAACGACTCTGAATGGTATCGAGGGCTGTCTGGCAATCACCAACCGTTCGCCATCGACTTTGACTAGGCCTGATCTAACCAAAGCTTCAAGGCGCGATTGAACAAATGGACGAGCGAGGAAAAAATGAAAGACCTCATCTTTGTGAAGGCCAGTATGTCTTTGATCATCCAAGCTCTTCATTAAACTCAAGGTCGGGCTGTCACCTTCGATAGCAGAGTAGGTGATGACGTAACAAAGAAAAAGCGGAATGCTCAGTGTCACGACCTGAAGAATCTCTATCAAGCTAAAGCCTGGAGCAATGAAAAAGAGCCAAACACCCATAACAAAAGAGAAGAGTAACAGAAGCGCCCTTGTCTGATTCTGAGGAAGCCGAATTCGCCATAATGCCACGTGTATCACCCAAGTGATGACGAGCAAACAGAGTGTGGTGAAAAGCGTATTCATTAGATAGCAACATGCCAAGGCAGGTTGTGCGGTGACGAGAGATAGGTGAGTGAGTTATCGTTCGCGCTCAAACACGATCCGGTTGAGCCGCCGCCTTAGAATTTCGTAAAGTGTGTGAGCAGTTGAAATGAGATTGCGAAGGTTGAGATAGGAAGCTGGCCCTTGCTTCTCGCGCCTTTGAGCAATGACAGGAACCTCCAAAAAGGTTGCTCCTTCATCCAGTAGGCGAGTTGTGAGGTCAGCCTGAAAACCAAAACCAAAGGAGTATGGATGCCAGCGTCTGACATGGTGAGTGAGGTAAAGCGCACATCCGTTGTAGTATCTCAGATTGTATCCGCTGAACTTATTGACCAGAGAAGTGTAGAAGCGTGAGAGTATCGATCGAAACACCGAGCCGGCGGGCTCAGAATGGTAGGGCACTATAAGATCTGCCTTGCCTAAACAGCCAATAACTGAAATGAGTGTTTCGCGGCTTTCAACATTGTCACCGCAGACGAGACGAAAATGATTCCCCCGTGCGACAAATGCTCCATCGACGAATGTTCGGGACAAGCCAAGATTGCGGGCATTTTGTTTGAGGGTGATCGGTAAAGTGGGATTCTCCTGAAGGTAGGACTTAACGCGAGTACTTGTCGCATCAGTGGATCCATCATCAATCACTATGATCTCATAGGTCCATGTCATTTCTGACAAAACTGACACTATCGTTTTCAGTGTATCGATCACATGGTCTTGTTCATTTTTACATGGCACTAAAACAGACAGGTCCAGAGAACCCTGCACCGCGGAATGTGAAGACTCGTTATTCATGGCCAGTGAGGGGCTTTTTTCCGCAGCAAAGCGCCATTAAATAGTGCGCCATAGGGTGATATCCGGTGTGAACCACCTCATCATTCATGGAAAACACAAATGCTTGATGGAAATGTCGCATCATCAATCTGCGAAGACCATTTGCATCCTTACAATTGACGTGCCCAGCTTTGCTGGCCTCAGAAGCATAGACCTGAGATTGAATGGATGGGGATCCGATGATAAGCACACCATGCACCGGGAGAGAGGCAGTGATGTTTTTGATGAAATCGTCTTCAGATGAAGGAGAGATGTGTTCGAGAACGTCGAGGGCGTAGGCGCCATCAAAGCATCCAGGGACCGGTCCCGAAAGAATGTCATGCGTAAAGCATTGGAATGGCCATTTTGGATCCATTCGCTTGTTAACATCGTCGACAAATATTGGATCGAAATCAATGGCGGTCAGGGTTTGAGTTTCTTGAACGACGATCCGTGTCCCGAAAGCATCGGCGCAGCCTACCTCAAGCACACGATCAAAGTTATGAAACATTTTCGCAACAAACTTGTATCGGGATAAGGTGAAAAGCAGATGTTTGGGATCATCTTGCCAAGCTTGGTTGGTCATCAGGCCCAGAGGCGTCAGCCCATGCCTCTGCAGGTCTACGCAGCGCTGATACTGCGGTTCTCGGGTGTTCCCGGCTGGTTCGTTAGCTGGATCTTGCATCATTCAAAAAAAATTAGATCGTGATCGCCTTTATAGCCCGCCGTGTCGAAAATCCACGCCCACTCTTCGGGAGTGAAAAAGGCTTCGCAAGTTAATTGCCAATACATCAGGTTTACCTTTTCACGTTCGTTTCGGTATGAGTCCATCACCACAAACTTGTTCTTTTTTCCGACTCTCTCAATTTCTTGGAAAGCCGTCATTAGTTGAGGAAGTCTCAGGTTGTGTAATGTATTAATAGATAACACAAGATCGAAGCTCTTATCCGGATACGGTAGACTGACGGCATCTCCAACACGAACGTCTCCACGTATCTCGTCTTCGGCGTGGGCGATAGCGTACTCGGAGATGTCCAATCCAGCCACACGGAGTCCCGGAAGTGCTGATTTTAGATCTCTCAGCAAAAACCCCTTTCCACAGCCAATATCTAACACCCTATCACCTTCTTTGAGTTGGTAATGTTGGATCAGCTTTGCGGCAAAATCCACCCAGCGACCGTCATACTGATAGCCCCCGTAGCCATATCGTCTGTCGCCGTCGAAATAGTCATGATCAAACCGTTTGGAAACCGTAGCGCACTCAGCCTTGTCATACTGGACCACGCGCTGAACGTAGTCTCGTGGTGTGGATTTATGAATTCCCGAAATGAAGTCTAGATGAGCCATAGAAGGTTAGCCTGCGATGGAAGCGATGTCGTGGAATAGAGATTCGGAATCGAGGCCGTGGGCTTTAAGCAACTCTGCATGGGTGCCATAGACATGAATGAAGTCATCCTTGAGCGAAAAGGTTTGCAACCGGCAGGTTGCTTTGCATTCCCATGCCAATGCCTTCACCCGTGGACCAAGACCACCATAGGGCGCGTGCTCCTCAATAACGACAACCGTTTTGAAGCTGGTGAGCACTGAGCGAATACCATCCTCGTCCAGAGGCTTCAGACAATGGACCGAAACTATAGCCGTGCCAATTAATCTCTCATGTTCAAGGCGTGTTGCGAGCTCAAACGCTAATTGGGTGATGGGGCCATAGGTCAAAATGCAGACGTCCTTTCCAGGTCGAATGGTGCGGACTTTACCGAAGCGAAAAGGATCTGGCGCGTTTGCGGTCAACGTGGGTTCGCCTGCCTTACCAAGGCGCAAATAGACTGGGCCCAGGACAGCCATGCACGATCGAGTCACAAGAGCAGTTTCTGCGGGATCGCATGGTGCGAGCACAGTCATATTGGGTAGTGCACACATGAGCGCCACATCTTCTTGTGCATGGTGTGTGCCTCCAAGAGTTGAGTAGCTAACGCCTCCACCGACGCCTACCAAGCGAACGGGCAAGTTTTGATAACAGCAATCAATTCTCACCTGCTCAAATGGGCGGTAGATCGTGAATGTGGCAATGGTGTAGGCAAAGGGAATAAAACCCCTCAATGCCAACCCGGCGCACATTGAAATCATCATTTGCTCAGCCACCCCAACATTGACAAAGCGTCTGGGGTACTCCTTTTGGAATGAGGCTACCCCAGCGGCTGCTGTGATATCTGCGACGACAAGACAAATGCGCTCGTCTTCACGGGCCAAATCGTAAAAAGCGTCTGCGAATGCATTTCTCATGGATTGACCTCCCCAATTTCGCGAAGTGCTTGTTCGTATTCTGCTGAATTTGGAGATCGGTAATGCCAGACGGGCACATTCTCCATGTAGCTGACGCCTTTACCCTTGATTGTCCGCCCGAGGACTACTTGTGGCTTGGAGGGGTCACGGTTCTCAACTGCGCTGAAGATTGCCTGGGGATCATGTCCATCCACCTCTGTGGTGGTCCAGCCAAAAGCCTGCAGTTTTTCGAGCATGGGATAAAAATTTGGAAGGGTAACGCTGGTTCGACCAAGAGACTGAAAGTCGTTCAAGTCCACAAGAGCCACAATGTTATGAATTCCCAAGGAGGGAGCGGTCATCAAGGCCTCCCATACGGAGCCCTCTTGAAGTTCGCCATCGCTCATTACCAGGAAGATGTTCCTGTCAATACCGCGTAGTTTGTCCCCGTAAGCCATACCGACGGCCAAAGCAAGCCCATGGCCGAGGGAACCGGTGGAGGCCTCGATTCCTGGAGTGCCGTAGTCAGGATGTGTTGCCAAGGGCCACCCGGGTTTGCAGTAGTGGTCCAACCAGGATGATGGAATAACTCCCAAGTCTTCCAGGACGGCAAATTGTGCGAGTGAGCCGTGGCCCTTGGAAAGGATGAAAGTATCGTCAATGTCTGGACTGGTGCCACCTTTGAGGAGGCCGAAGTAGCAAGTGGCGACAAGTTCTAGGCAAGAGAAAGATGGGGCGATGTGGAGGGCTCCAACTGTCTGCGAAATGTCTAAGATGCGTCTTCTGTAGCCCTTGCAACGGGCCTTGACGTCTGCGGCGCTAAAATTCTGGACGGACATAGTGGCTAGATCAGGTGCGCAGAACATAGTCGGTTGGGTATTGGGGCAACACATCCAGATAGCGGTTTCCCCAGGCAACCATCTCTTGGAGACCTTCCTCCAGACTGATCTGCGGCTCCCAGCCGACATCGCGTTTGATGGCGCTGCTATCAAGCCAGTATTGGCCGTCTTGACCGAGTCGATCGTCTGTGACTTCGCACAGCTGCTCAAAAGGCATTTCTAACGCTTCTGCTGTTTTAGCAACGAGGTCACGTATGGAAATTGGCAGGGGTGGTCCTGCATTGTAAACGGTACCCAGCGGGGCTTTGTCCGCCACAAGTAAGATGGCACGGGCAAGATCGCGTGCGTGGATATAAGATTTTTTCGCACGACCACCTCCTTGGAGGGGTAACTTTTGGCCGGTCAAGCCGCAAAGTACAGCTCTTGGGATGACGCGATGGAGCAACTGTCCTGGACAGTAGGCGTTGGATGGCCTGATAATGTTCATTCGGAACTTCAAAACATTTGCCACCGAAAGTAGGTAAAGGTCAAAAGCTGCCTTGGATGCTGCGTATGGACTAGTGGGTCGAATAGGGGTATCTTCTTTAGCTGCAAAGTCCACGGAACCGTATAGTTCGCTGGTTCCGATTTGGATGAAGCGTTCGAGGTAATCGCGTTTCATCAGATCCTCACACATCCGGGTGAGCGCGACGCAATTGGTTTCGAAGAAACGCCAGGATTTTTTCCAAGAGACAGCTCCCTCGCCTTGGGCGGCATAGCTAATGATTACCTCCGGCTTCTCTGAATCAAGAAGTTCAAAAAGTCTGTCTTGCTCATGCACCAAATGAATTTGCTGGTAAGAATAGCGCGGGTCACCCTCACCGACACACAAAGAAAACGGCTCAGGCTTTTGTGGGTTGCGACCGACACAGATCACTTTTTTGGGATCGGCATTTGCGAGCAAGTACATGGCAGTGTGTATGCCAAATGAACCTCCGCCGCCTAGTATGATATATGTTTTCATTCGTTTAATCCGTTCCGTAGGAGGATGTTACACAAGTTTAGTGTCTGGCGGGAAGGCTTATTTGTGAGAAGTAGTGGTCAAATCGCGGTGCATTTTGGCGAGTCCTACGGATAAAGGTGTGGGTTCAAACTGAGGGAAAGCTTTGATCCGAACGGTGGGATCAAAATGCCGGTGGGTGATCGCACCGGTTCTGGGCAGGCATTCAATGGCCACATTTGAACCCAATACGTCGGCAATGTTTTCGGCCACGTGGTGGAAACTTTGAGCGACTCCCGTGGCAGCGTTGAGGATGCCGACACTGCGATGGGTAAGACACAACCCGATGAGGCGGGCGACATCATCTACCAAGATGTGGTCACGGATTTCCTCTCCGTTGCCGAAAAGCGTGATTTTGCAATCCTTGAGTGCTGTTCGGAAGAAGCGATTTGGGCCGTAGCTGTTGTGGGTATCGGCAGCACCATAAATGGCACAGGGGCAAACGAAGCAGAGGGGTGTTTTGGATTTGGCGGTAGCCTGGCTAAGAATCTGTTCGCGCGCGATGTGCATCAGACTGTAGAGGTCTGAGGCTTGGCGAGTTGATGATTCACGGATCAGACTCTCTTTGCCATCATAAACCGAATCTGAACTGATATAGACTACCTGACTGCAGCCTTGATTTTCGAGACACGAGGCCAAATGGCGTGCCATCTCCAGGTTTTTCATCAAGGTGGCTACGTCCTTTCCTTTATCAGGAGTGAGGGCCGAAGTGATCACAAGACTGTCATCGGGTTGAAGCAATCCGCTCAGTTTTGCCATACTGTCAGGATGAATCAGATCCATTTCGGAAGAGCCGATTGCTAAACAGTCGATACCTTCGCTAGTCAGATGTTGAACTAGGGCGTGAGCAAGGAAGCCTTTGGAGCCGAGGATGACCACCCGATTTGGGTGAGAGGCTTGTTTTTGAAGGTGTTCGAGCATGTTTAGAGTCCGAGTTGAAGGTGGGTAAAGCCAGGGGCAGAGATGATTCCGTAAGGATCAATAATGAAACGGCCGCGCATTTCAGCCTGAATCTCTGCCGGATTAACTTGGCTGAAATGCTTCCATGGGGTCATTACGATCAGAACGTCGGCCTCGTGACATGCAGCCAAGGCATTCGGAGCCAGTTCTAGATTCGCTAGATGAACGGGAATACTTGCCACCATGGGATCAAAAGCGGTGATTTGGAAGGGTGCCAGAGCTGCAATCAGGGCAACGGCCGCGGAGTTTTTCATTGAGTGGGTATCAACTTTGTAGGTCAGGCCCCAAACGGCAATTCGGGGATGGCTGCATCGAGGCAAGACCACGCGATGGAGTTGTCGCAGGGCCCAATCAGCTCGGTATCGGCTGTTGTTTTGCCATGCTGTAACGATTTCGGCATGGCTGCCATACCGGCTGGCTAGTTGACACACGGTAACCAGATCCCGCTCAAGGTTGCCACCTGCAATGCCAAGGCCCGGTGTGAGGTAGGCGTAGGGGCCGATCCTTCGGTCCAGCCTTAAGGCTGGAGCAATCTCTGACCAGTCAGCGCCAGTATGCTCACAAATTTCTGCAAGTGTGTTGGTTGTGGTCACGGACGATACCAGAAAACAGTTGATCGAAATTTTGGCGAGTTCGGCACTTTCGAATCGCATGGGAAGAACCGGGCAGTTGAAGGCAGATTGCCACTCTGAATAGAGCGACGGAAAAACTTCTTGGGGATCTGCGCATCCAACGATGAAGCGTTCAGGCTCCAAAGCTCTATGCACAGCATTCCCAAAAACCAGGGTCTCCACTTGGGCGAATAGATGTTTGACGGGCTTGTTGATCCAAAGAGAACGAGTGAATCCAGGAGGCACTTGGCTCAGAACGACGCAGGTGGCAGAGGGGGAAAAATGGTTCCAAGCCCACGTGATCAAGTTCCGCAGTGGTTCCAGGTTACTTTCGTTCTGATCGTTCGTTGGAACATCAAGCGAAAGAAAAACGAGTTCACAAGAACTGAGGTTTTTCGGGTCGGAAGTAAACTGGATTTGGTCCGTATGTTGGCACAGCAATTCCTTGAGGCCAGGCTCAAAAACCGGGAGGTCACCACAGCGAAGATTTTCAACCAAGGTGGGGTTGGGATCAAATCCAGTCACATTGAAGCCTTTGGCCGCAGTGGCTACGGCATGGACGAGGCCCAGATGAGAGAGTCCAACGAAAGCGATCACGATTGAAAGGTTTTGGAAAGGTGGTGAATCTGACTCTGGATCCAGAGGTCGTTGTCGAGATTGTTTCCCGCCTCAGCACATAAATGGAGAAAGTGTTCGTGTTCGATCTGCCAGGTTGGATCCGGCATTTCGAGAGTCTCTACGGACTCTTGCGGTCGTCCACTTGGCAAAACGCGCCCGCGTAGCGTAAGCAGACTTGGTCCCCACTTGCAAAGTCCCTGAATATGCGCGCTACCCAACTCTCCGAATACATCAAGGGAGAAGGTGTTGCGCCAAGAAAGAAATGTCACGCACATCTCTTGGGAGAGGGAGCCAACCAGCCCAAACGATGCATGATCAGGTGCTTGGTTCTCAAATCGATTGTAGTTCCAGAGTTGAGGCGAAGCATCAGGCTGCCCGAACAGGAAGTTGGAAAGGTCGAGCAAGTGTGAACCCAAATCAGCGATGACTCCAATCCCCTTGTCTCGCCAGACTGAATTGCGGACGTCACGAGCCGTGCCGTTTCCGTAAAAAAATCGGGCGAGGTATGGTTTGCCCAAGGTGCCCTTGCTCAAAAGTCGCTGCAGGGTAGCGACATGGGGTTCGAAACGGTGATTGTAAGCGGTGTAGCAAGCGGCCTGATTCTTGACGGAAAGCCGCTTCAATTCCAGAATTTCGTCAGGTTGAATCCATAATGGCTTTTCCACCAAAACGTGTTTGCCGTGGGATAGCAGGTAGCGTAGCACGGGCCATTTGGCAGCGTCCGGCACACAGACGCAAGCGGCGTCATAGCATTCGAGTGGAACCTCATCAATTGTCTTGAACTGCGCCTGAACAGCCACCGGGTCAACGATGCCAACAACCGTGTTACCTGCGACGTGATGCCGCTTTCTTCCCTGTACTCCGAAGCCAACGATCAGGATTCTCATTCAAACCGGGATCGTTTTTCCAGGGAGTTGATTTTTTTCAAGACCTCTTCCGGAGCCACCGGCACATTGCCGTCGCGTTCGCAAGCAACGGCGGCCGCCAAAGCACCGAGAATAGAAGCTAGAACGGTGGACTGTGTGGCGCGCAGAGTTAAAGTGGAGTAAGAAAGCAGGGCGTCACCTGCCCCAACTGCGTCGACCACTTTGTCCGTAAACGTATCTACCGTGAAGAAGGATCGAACCTCAGGGTTCGGCGCTCGATACGATAGAAGTCCGCGTTCGCCTAACTTCAGGATCAGAAGCTTGCAGCCGGCCTTTTTATAAAGCTCCAACGCGAGTGGACGAATGGTTGAATCCTGATCTCCCAAGGAGAACCTCGCTTCGCGTTCATTTGGAGTGATCAGGTCGAAGTTTTGAAACTCCAGGATATTGCCCCAGCGATTGGACACTTGACTGTCTGCCACACGCATTGCAGTGACCGGAATGGATGATGCGAGCGTCGGAATTGTCAATTTGTTGAAGATACCGTGCCGAAAGTCGCTAAATACGACGGCGTCGGCCGGCCAAGAGGACAATTGGAGTTTCAACTGTTCGATGGCCGATTCGGAAATCGGGCGATTATCGAGTTTGTCTACCTTGAGCATGCGGTAGCCATTGGTGATAAAGGCATTTTTTTGGGTGGTTGGCCGGGAAGGGTCGATGATCGCTTGGCATTCGACGCCTGCCTCTTCGAGGTCCTTCAGCACAAAGTCTTTCAAGGAGTCGTCCCCGAGAACGGTTGAAAAGAGAACGTCGGCTCCGGCCTTCTTCAGGTGCATTGCGACCACTGCGGCACCGCCTGAGAAATCAACCTGCCTTTCGTATTTGACGCTGAAAGTCGGTGTTTTGGCAGTGCCACCGATCAGTGAGCAGTAGGTGTAGGAATCCACGATGGTATCGCCGACGACATGTACCTTGATTCCTTGCAGCTTATTCAATGCGGTGCGCAAGTCGTCGAATTCGAGTCCCTCGGAATGCAGCAGTGCGAGGAGTTTCTCCATCGCGAGATTGGGCGGAGTGGTCTCGATGATGGCGGACGAGGACAGTACAAGGTCACCGGGTGTGAAGAGAACTTGTCCGCCATAGCTTTCAATGGCAGCCATCTCTTCGCGTGTCTTGGGGTGAATGCCTTCGGCGGAGTATTCATAGCCCTTGGCGAAAAAGTCAGGCTGGATGAACTTGAGATTTTGGATCGGTGTCGCGTTGTCATCAATGATGACGTAGTCCACGCATTCGAGTGCGGCGAGATTCATCGCCCGCAAATCCTGGGGTACAAAGGGGCGGAAACTTGCTTTGTTAATGTGGGCATCAGACGTGAGGCTGGCGACAAGCAAGTCCGCCTTGCTTTTGGCGTACATCAAATGACGGATGTGACCAGGATGAACCAGGTCGAAGGTGCCATGGCAGAGGATCACCTTGTTCTCGCGGGGCAGGGGGCCGATCGCCTCCCGAAGCTGTTCGCGGGTTTTGATTTTGCGCCTGAAGTCGTCTTGTCTTGCGTTTGTGCTCATGGGGTCTTTCCTGCGAGAAAAGTGAACCAGGTTTTTGTCGCCTGTTCAATGGAAGCCTCATCCCATACGGGTGCTTGGCGCCAGTAATCGATGTTGTGCAGCATTTCTTCAACGCCACGCTCAAAGTTTACCTGCTGCTCCCAACCCAGATGGCTTTTGATTTTTGAGATGTCAGCCCAAGTGCAATCGGGTTCGCCTGGGCGTTTGGGCAGGTGGATGACAGGCCCACCGAGGAGTTCGACCAAGCGGTTGACTGGTTGTGGATTGCCTGCGCCGAGATTGTAGATCTCATTGATGCGGTCCGTGGTCGCGGCCAGGAAAAAAGCGCGTGCGATATCCGTGACGTATAGAAAGTCACGGCGTTGGGTGCCGTCGCCGACGACCGTGAAGGGTTTTCCGGCAAGTTTTTGAGCCAAGAAAACACCGAAAACGGCACCGTAGGCACCAGACGTTTTGGAGCGGGTTCCGTAGGCGTTAAAAATGCGGATCGAGTTGACGGGGAGTTGGTAAACTTTGCCCCAGTGCAGCACGGCCTGCTCTCCCATCCATTTGCTAAGTGCATAGGGATACTCAGTGGCGATTGGCGCTGCTTCGGACGTGGGCACTGCTGCGAGTCCGTAGCAAGAGGAGGAAGCGGCATAGACCAATTTGCGGATGCCGGCGTGGCGGGCGGCCTCGAGCACCTTGATCGTGCCCATGACATTCGTCTCCATGTAATCTGTCGGCCTGTCGATGGATGGAACGATGTCTCCGATGCCAGCAAAGTGGAACACATAAGAGGCTTCTGAGAACAGGGCATCTGTTGGCACCAGGCTGCAAATGTCCCGGGTGTCGACTCGCAGATGGGGATGGTTTCGATGATGCGCCAAATTGTCGAGTCGGCCACCGACAAGATTGTCTATGACATGGACCCGGAGACCTTCTTGAAGCAGCAAGTCCACCATGTGGCTGCCGATGAAGCCTGCACCTCCGGTAACTACGGCGAGTGGAGGTTGGTTCATTGAAGTCCGAGCTTTTGCACCGTTTTGACGTTCACGAATGACTCATCAGTTAGCGTATTGCCAGGAAACTTGTTGCTTCTGAAGGCCTGGCAAAGGTCCCTGACAGCGTCCTCAATGTTTCGCTTCGGGGTCCAGCCCAGTTTCTCCGCGATTTTACGAGAGGTGATGCGATAGGAGCGCGGATCATTGGATGTCGTGCGCTCGATGCGGATGGCAGGTCTGTCCGGGAACTCCTCACCGACGATTTTCTGCGTGATCTCAGCCAGATCATTGACCGTTTGGTTTTCGAAGCCGGCATTGAAGATTTCTCCGGCAATTATTTCGGCCGGCATCGACAGAAGCTCCACGTACAGCTCGCAGACGTCGTCGATGTGGATGTTCGGGCGTTGCTGATCCCCACCAAACACGGTGATTAGACCGCGATGGTAGGCGTGGTTGGTCAGGATATTAACGGTCAAATCGAAGCGCATCCGAGGGGAAAAGCCGCAGACGGTGGCGGGGCGAATGGTGACGCAGACGAAGTCGTGAGACTGGTGCTTGAAAAGCAGTGGTTCACACATGCCCTTGTATTTGTTATAGTCTGTCAAAGGTACCAACGGGTGTTCTTCGGTTACATCGGGCTCATCACTGACTCCATAGACCGAGCTACTGGAGACATAAACGAAGCGTTTTACGCCCGCTGATTTGCTGGCAACCACCAGAGGCTCAAAGCATTCATAATTGATGGTTCGGCTCAGTGACGGATCGAGGTCGAAACTGGGATCGTTGGAAATACAGGCCATATGGATGACATAATCGCAGCCAGTGACCGCTTCTGCGTAGGCTGAGGTGTCCCGAATGTCACCACGAATGATCCTCAAGCGAGGGTCGGACGGCAAGCCATCGCTGCCGAATAGCATCAAGTCGTAGACGACTACTGAATAGCCAGCCGCCAATAGTTTTGGGATGAGAATGCATCCCTTATATCCGGCGCCGCCAGTTACGAGAACAGTTTCCATGGTATAAGAAGTCTTGGTTGCCAGCACCTCAGGCATGATTTCATAGATCACGGGGTTGGCTGGGGCGGTAGTCTGACAGTTCCAAAATACTTGGCAAGGCTATTTCTGGATAGTGCCCGGGAAAAGGATTGCCCCGATTGCCAGTCCCATTATGATCGACACCATTCCCCTAGCCCCCAGTTAAGCCCTATGGACCCTATCGATCAGCACCTCAATGAAACCATCGAGATCACCGAAAAACTGGATAGGCGTGAAATTGGGAATTTGGTTCAATGTCTTGTTGAACTCCGTTCCAGGGGTGGTCGGCTGTTTGTTTTGGGTGTTGGGGGCAGTGCGGCGAACGCTTCTCATGCGGTAAATGATTTCCGCAAAATTGCAGGATTTGAAGCCTATGCCCCCACTGACAATGTCTCTGAACTGACGGCCCGAACCAATGATGAGGGATGGTCCACTGTGTTTGCAGAGTGGCTTCGTGGCAGCCGATTGACTTCGGTCGATGGGCTTCTCGTCCTGTCTGTTGGCGGCGGCAATTTGGAGAAGAATGTCAGCCCCAACCTAGTCCTTGCGCTTCAGTTCGCCCAAAAGCAGGGTGCGATGATTTTAGGGATCACTGGACGAGATGGCGGATATACAGCCACTGTTGCAGATGCATGTGTGATCATCCCGACTGTCAATCCGGCCAATATCACCCCTCACTCTGAGGCTTTTCAGGCGGTGGTCTGGCATCTCCTGGTGTCGCACCCGAAACTCAAGCAGGCGCAGACAAAATGGGAAAGCGTTTGATGAGTTCGGCGTTGGGTCGGCGTGCGGTCTTTTTGGATCGGGATGGTGTATTGAACCGGGCCCGGGTTGTCGCGGGCAAACCCTATCCTCCGGAAACCCTTGACGCTTTCGAATTGCTTCCCGGCGTTGTCCAGGCTTGCAGGGACCTCCACGAAGCCGGGTTTCTACTCATTGTTGCCACCAACCAGCCGGATGTCGGCAGAGGCACCCAAGACCGAGCTGTGGTTGAGGCGATGCACGAGGAACTCCGCAGATTGCTGCCCTTACACGCCATCGAAGTTTGCTATGATGCCGGAGAGCCCTCTGATTTTCTCAAACCTGAGCCCGGGATGCTGCTGCGGGCAGCGCTTGAACATCAAGTGGACTTGTCCTCCAGTTTCATGGTGGGGGATCGTTGGAAAGATGTGGACTGTGGACGTTCAGCAGGTTGCACGACGTTCTTTGTCGACTGTGGTTATGCCGAGCATCTGCGAAGCATGCCAGATTTTACTGTTTCCAATTTGCCTGAAGCTGCTAAACTGATCCTTTTGACGAATCATCCCCGGATATGAACGAACTCTCAGATCTACGGGTCCAAATCTTTGCCGACGGGGCCAGTAAAAATGACCTTTTGGCCCATTATCGTGACCCCCTCATCAAGGGATTGACGACGAATCCGACCCTGATGAGGAAAGCCGGGATCGCTGATTACGAGGCCTTTGCGAGGGAGGTTTTGGAGACAGTAACGGCCAAACCCATCTCGTTCGAGGTGTTTTCTGACGAACTCCCGGAAATGCGCCGTCAAGCCTTGAAAATCGCCTCCTGGCAGGACAATGTTTATGTCAAGATTCCAGTGACCAATTGTGTTGGAGTTTCCACTGTCCCCTTGATCGCCGATTTGGCTCAGGAAGGCGTCAAGTTGAATGTCACCGCAATTCTGACGCGGGATCAGGTGGCTGGCGTGGCAAAAAATTTGCATCCAGACCTCCCCGCGGTCGTCTCGGTTTTTGGTGGACGCATTGCTGACACCGGTCGCGATCCCGTTGAAGTGATGAAAGCCAGCCTTGCCGAACTTCAAGATCGCCCCCTAGCGCAGCTTCTTTGGGCGAGTTGCCGGGAAGTCTTGAATATTCGCCACGCGGATAACTGCGGGGCTCACATCATCACTGTCACTCATGATCTTCTCCAAAAAGCCCTCCAGCTCTGGTCCAAAGACAACACAGAGCTATCGCTCGACACCGTTCGCATGTTTTATCGGGATGCACTCGAAGCTGGCTACCAGCTTTAGCCATGTCGGAGCGGCGTTCCTGAAACATCAAGGAGGGGTGGTCTGATGACTGAGTGGCTTGTCTGGCTGGATGCCTCGCCTTGGCGTTACGGTTCCCTCTGTGTGCTGGTCTATTTGGCAGCACTTGCCTTGGGACTGCTGCCAGCGGTGGCACCGCATTCCCCCCGAAGATTAAAGTCTGACATGGTTTTCATGGCTGCTGTCGCTTTGCTCATGCTGGTTTTTCGATGGCAGGTTTTTTATTTTCCGGAGCATCTCAACCCCGACGAATCAGGCTACATCAGTCAAAGTCTCACTCTCGCCCATGATCCGGTGTATTGGCGGTCGATTACTGCTGGAACCTCTGGACCCTTCAACACTTATCCGCGTTTGATTCCCGCCTTGCTGGGTTTCCCTGACAATTATGCCACTTCTCGGGTCATGGCCATGATCCTTGCTGTGGTCTGTCTCTCAGTCTTTTACGCCACCTGCCGCCGCTTTGCTCATGCCTCTCTGGCCCGTGTGGCCACACTGGCTGCGGCGACCTTCTGGGCATTGACCACCAACGGAGACTTTACCCACTACAGTGGGGAGCACATGCCCGTCTTGCTTTTGCTTGTCGCCTCCCATTTGGCCCTGCGGCTGCCGGATTCGGAACGGTGGGCTTCGGGCACGGCTTGGCTGGCGGGTTTCGTCCTGGGTGCGATTCCTTTCGCGAAATTACAGGGCAGCGTGCTGGCTCTGACGATCACCTTTTTCTGCTATGTTTTCCTGCTCCGTCGCGGCGAATCCTGGCCCCGGAGGCTTGGGCGGTGTGGTTGGCTCACGCTCGGTGGGTTGACTGCACCGGCGCTGGTGGCGGGTTCGGCTGCGGTCACCGGCCAGGTTGAACACTTCTGGCAGTCCTACATCGCTATGAACCTGGGTTATGCGGGTAGCGGTGTCTCACTGGCCAGTATCATCGAGAACCTGCCCAATCTGCGTCCTTTCATGGCGCGTTTTGTGACCCTGTTCCACTCCATGATGGCCCTCGGCACTCTCGGTGCCCTTTGCTTGGCGTGGTTGGGCCTTGGCCGCTCCATACCCATCGCCAATCGGCGGTTGCTGATTTTTTCCTCCGTTCTGCTACCGATCGCCATTTACACAGCACTGGCTCCCGGGCGCCCCTTTCCGCATTATTTTCTTTTCGTTCTGTTTCCGGTGGTTGGTTGGGCTTTTGCCGCATGCAGCGCAGCTATCGCTCAGCATGTTCAGGTGCCAGAGGAATCGGCTGCTTCCGCCGAACCGGCTCCCGCATCTTCCAAGCCACTCGCTCTCGCGCTTGCCGTTTGGTTGGCCATGGGTCTGCTTGTCCAGATCTCGGAGCATTTTTTCTCTCCCCAATTGATTCCCGTGCGCGGATTAGTCAGCGACCTCCTGAAGACCCCGCGGGGCAAGGTTTCCGAGGCTATTCTGGCGCACGCCTCTCCTGGTGAGGCCCTTGGCCTCTGGGGTTGGATGCACCAATTTCATGCTGAAACCGGACTTTGGAAGGCGACCAGCGACCAGGCCTTGGAGTATCTTTGGAATGTCAAAACTGAGGGGGTGTCGGTGTCGAGTTGGATGGAGCTTGTGCCTGACTATTTTGAGGACCTCTACCTGGCCGACCTTAAGCGTTCGAATCCACCGGTTTTTGTGGATGCCGTCGCTCCTGGATCCTTCATTTTTAACAATCGCGCCAGTTTCGGCTACGAAACCTTTCCTGCCTTGGCGGAGCACATCAATACCCACTATTCTTTGGCGGGAGAAATCGATGGCATCCGCATCTTCCTGCGCAAGGATCGGTAGCTGACTCGCGCCTGCTGCCCGGCAGAACTCAAGAAATCGCCTTGATTTGAGAGGTTCAAACGCCAGTTCCCACTGATATTGAGTCGTGGCAAGGTGCCAAGCGCGGGATAGCGCTATCGTCGAGGATCATAGACGAAATAAAATTCGACTACCTGAGTGATGATTGTTTGCCATAGAGAACGCAGCGCTGCACACCAAAGAAGACTTGCCAAACCAACGCTCCCAGGACCAATCGATAAGAGAAGCCAGCATTGAATGGAGGGTGTGAACCGCACCGAAAGGGAAAATTCGATTCGAAGTCATGCCCTGCGAAACCGCCAAGGCGACACCTCTGGGAAATTTCGAAGGCCGGCGTCCCAAAAGGCAAGAAAAACGCCGAACCGGAATGTAATTATCATAATCGCCACCATCCACAAATCCTGGCAAAGCCACTCAATTGAAAAACTTTGTGTTTCCTACACAAAAAAATCACCGAAAACAAAAATTAGTTTTGACGAGTTGCGTGCACACTGCTCAAATGGGCGATAATTCGAATAAACTCGAATTGTCATTCCGTCAGTTTCGCCAGCCACCACTGGTTTTCAGTGTCAACAAACGTTCCAACCGAAGATCCGCCTTATGTTCCAATTTATTCGAACCTCGCAACCGAAGGCGTCTCCACGTTCAATCACCCAACCGCAGCAGCAATCATCCATGAGCACACTTCAAACCTTCCGTCGTCATCGGAAACCCCTTGGCGGGGCACTTGCAGTCTTAATGGCTGTTTGGCAAATTGGGCAGCCATTGCAGGCGGCGGATCAAACGTGGACAGCGGGCACGGGAACGGACTTCAACTGGGATGATGCCGCCAACTGGTCCGCTGCTGCGCCGACCATCGCTGACTCTGCGATCCTGCCGCTCTTGATTCCCAATCCCGGAACCCTCGCCAACCCAAGCGTGTTGACGCTGGGAGCGCTGAGCACGGCGAACCTGGTGAACTTCAAAAACAATTACACGCTCAGCAATGGCACACTCACACTTGGGGCTGGTGGCCTCCAGGCGGACTTGGGAACGAGGAGTGTGATCGACAGCATCCTGGCGGGGACGAACGGTTTGACCAAAACGGGTGGTGGCTCGGTTCGGCTCACCAATGCCGCGAACAGCTACACCGGTGCGACCAGCATCCGCAATGGTAGCCTCATCATCAACAGTGAAGCGGCACTGGGAGGGACTGGCACCGTTTCCATCTTGACCACCAACACCACGCCATCGAACGGCAACCTCATCGGATTCGGTGGTGGGTCGCTCGTTCTTGACGGAACTGCTGGAGGCTTCACCTTCTCACGCTCCGTAAAC
>JAIYDW010000107.1 GCA_027487315.1 Verrucomicrobiaceae bacterium
ACAGCATTAGGGAGGCACCGCAGAAATGATTCCAGGACTCCAAATTCATCATTTACCGCGATGCGCAGCGCCTGAAACACTCGGCGGACGGAAAGTTCACGTTCTTCCTCCAAGACGTGTCGCGGCAGGGCGCCACGAACCGTTTCAGCCAAAGCCTTCGTGGTCGTCAGTCCGCCGCTGGCAGCCTTAGTACGAAGATGTCGGGCTAGGGCTCCCGCAAATGGCTCGTCAGCATTTTCGATGAGCAGTAACTCAATCTTTTTCACATCAAGTCGCTGCAGAAGATCCGCCGCCGACTGACCCTTCTGCGGATTCATACGCATATCCAGGGGGCCGGAAAGCTTGAAGCTGAACCCCCGCGCAGGGTTATCGATCTGCATGGACGAAACACCCAGGTCCGCTAGAACGAAATCAGCTCCGTCATGCCAGCCAATGGCTTTGACAGCATCAACGATCCCCGCAAAATTCGCTCTTCGCGAAACAAACGAATCTTCATCAAAGCCCATTTGACGGAGCCGTTCTGTGGTCTTTGGCAACTCAATGGGGTCTTGGTCCATACCCAATAGACGCCCTCCCGGTTGGACTCCCGCCAGCAACCGTGACGCATGCCCGCCATACCCAAGCGTGGCATCGACTCCACGCTCACCCGGCTGCGGGGCCAGCACTGTGAGGATCTCCTCGACCATGATCGGGACATGCTGGCCAGCTGGCGTCTTTCCGCTGGCTCGGACTTTAGCGACGGTTTCCGAGTACTTTTCCGGATCCAACTCCTTGTACTTCTGCTCGAACTGACGCGGATGCGTGCCCCGGTAGCGAGCGCGGCGCGGCGGGCGCGGGGCAGGGGATTCGTCGGCCATCACAGTTCGTTGTATTTGGCGTTTGAGCCGCGCGCTTTTTCGACCGGATAACGTACCTCGTTGCGCGCAAGCTTTGCCAGCATCGCGTCCTCCAATGAAATGCCCAGATTATGAGCCAGCTCAAACAGGAGGATGGCGACGTCGGCGATTTCGTTTTCGATCTCAGGCTTCTTAGCCTCGGCGATCTGCTCCGCTTGTTCGGGAGACTTCCATACGAACGGTTGCATCAGCTCCCCAGCCTCCGCCGCGATGGCCACCACAAGGTCTTTGGGATTGTGAAAAATCATCCAGTCCCGGGCGTCGCGAAACGCGCAAATCCGCGCGGTGATCTCATCAATGCTCATATCGCAAAGATGGGACCCGTATTGCCAACGGGCAAGCGAACGATTCAGGTTTGGCTAGGAGACCTTGGGTTCCCACCCTTCGCGATAACTCCGAGACCACGAGGCTCTCGCCGCTTCGTTGTCACCGCTGATTTTCTTCGTCGCCGCATCGAACAAAACCGTGCTCTGAGTGCGCCAGGCAATATTGCCCAAATGACAGAGCAGGGTGCTTTTTTGCCCCTCCTCAATTTCGGAATTGAGCGACGAACCACTGCGGATGGCATCAACGAAATTTTGGAAATGCGCCACATCGCTGGTCGTGCCTTTTTGGGTCTCAACCTCAACGCCTTTGAGGTCATACAAGGTGTAGTCGTCCCGGCTGCCAATGACGAGGCTGCCACCTTCGCCGTAGATCGTCACGAACGGACTCTTGTCTTGCGGACGCGGGTGGCAGGAACTGCCGTCCCAAAGCGCTCCGCTATCGCCGAAATCATAGCCGGCGATAATGGTATCCGGCGTCTCCTGGGTATCATCGAAGTGGTAGCGGCCCCCAGTGCAAGTCACCTTGACCGGATAATCAGCACCGAGCCCCCAACGAACGAGGTCCAGTCCGTGCGGACCATTGTTGGCCAGTTCGCCTCCACCCCAGTGCCAGAGCCAATGCCAGTCGTAGTGAAGATACTTGGACACATCATCTCGAAGCGGCGCAGGCCCTTGCCAGAGATCCAGATCCACCTGCGCCGCCGGCTTCTGACCGCCCTGGCCTATGGCGGTCCGCTTGTTGTTGTAGAACGAACGCGCAAACGTGCGCTTGCCAATAACGCCTTCTTCCAACCGCTGCATCGCCTCACGCACCATCGCATAGCTCCGCCGCTGATTGCCCATTTGCACTCGGCGGTCATGCTTGCGTGCTGCCTCGACCATCAGTTCGGCCTCGCGCGGGTTGTGGCTGCCCGGTTTTTCAACGTAAACATGCTTGCCCGCATTACAGGCCAGGATGGTTGCGGGAGCATGCCAGTGGTTGGGCAATGCGAATGACATCGCATCCACATTTTTGTCCTCCAAAATCTTCCTAAAGTCCGTCGCCGTCTTGGGTGCCTTGCCTGATTTATCCTGAACCATCGCCAGACCCTTTGACAAACGCGACTCATCGACCTCGCATAAGTAGGCAATCTCGACATTCTTTGTGTTTAGAAGCGCCGCTACGTGTCCCATTCCACGACCTAGTCCAACGACAGCGACTCTCACCCGATCATTGGCACCGTCGGCTGCACGAAGACGAGGGGTCGATGAAAAGGCCGTGCCAGCGCTCAGCACGACCGATTTTTGAAGAAGTTGGCGTCGGTTCATCCCGTACCAATCGCATATCAGACACAACGTCTTGCACCGCTTCGACGATACAACACCTTGCGGGACAGCGTTTGCTTTGCTCCACTGCCTTCTCCGCCATGCGCTTACCATCGTTTCTCCCGCTCCTCCTCCTGGCCATCGGTCAGCTCTCTGCTCAAACGCCCGTCACCACACCGCTTTTCTGGCCTGACAAAAATGGACCAACCCTGAACGGTGCGGTCTCGGAGGCGGATGCTGCGAAACTCCCAGTGGAATGGAATGCGGCCTCCGGCAAAAACATCGTCTGGCGTCTTCCCTTGGAGAATGAAGGGCATTCCACCCCGGTCATCGGAGGGGACTTGATTTGGTTTACCTCCGCCACCAAGGACGGCAAAAAGCAATGGGTGCACGGGGTGAACCGCCACACAGGCAAGATGGTTCACGACATTCTGCTTTTTGAAAACGCAAACCCCGAGGAGCTCGGTAATCCCCTCAACAACTACGCCGCGCCGTCTTGCGTCTTGGACGAGAACTCAGTTTATGCCCACTTTGGCACCTACGGCACTGCCCGCCTCAACGCCGCTACGGGCGAAAAAATCTGGGAGCGTCGCGACATCAACGCGCGCCACTTCCGCGGCCCGGGTTCTTCGCCGCTGCTCTATGAAAACCTGATCGTCCTGACCTTCGACGGCATCGACCAACAGTATGTGACTGCCCTGGAAAAAGACACTGGCAAGACAGTCTGGAAAACCGCGCGCACCACCGATTACGGAGACCTTGATGCCGAAGGCAAACCCACCCGGGATGGCGACATGCGCAAGGCCTACCACACACCCATTGTCTTCAACATCGCCGGCTCTCCCCAGCTCATTTCAATCGGCTCCCGCTCCGCCTTTGGCTACGATCCGGCCACAGGCAAAGAACTTTGGAACGTTCCCCATGGCGGCTTCAATGCGGCAGTGCGACCCATGCAACTGGGTGATATGATCTTCATCAATACGGGAGCCGAACGCGCCCACCTCCTCGGCATCCGGACCGATGCAAACATGAAAGGCAACATCGCCTCCACACACACGGTTTGGAATCACGAAAAACGGAACTCCAGCGAGGCCTGCGCAGTCATTCGAGACGGAAAAATCTTCCAAATCACTCGCGGAGGAATCCTAACCGTCATCGACGCAAAGACTGGTGCCGAGGTGGCCGAAGGTCGTCTCGCTGGACAGCACCTGCCTTCGCCCATCCTCTCCGGAGACAAGCTCTACTTCAGCAACGACCGTGGTGTCACCTTTATCGTTAGCGCGGACGAAAAGCTGCAAACCCTGCATGAAAACGAAATCGGCGAACCCTTCAGCGCAGGACCCGCTGTCGCCGAGGGTTCGCTCTACTTGCGCAGTAAGGCCGCGCTTTATCGCATCGAGACAAAACAAGAATAGTCGCCGCGGACCGGCAAGCGGGAAACCCTACGGAGCCAATGCTGGATGTAGTTCCAGCACCAACCCCTCACCAGTTTAGGCTGGGCCGTTCTTCGAAACTTTTGTCCCGTTGCCGGGCAGCGAGGTGTCAAGGTGCTTCAAGTCACGCCCAAAACACCCTTCACATGCTTCATCGAGCCTGCGAAGCACTCATGCACATACTCCATGGCCTTTTTTACCTTCGCTTGGGCAGCGGGATAGTCCGCATCAATTGCGAACAATGTCTCCGCCATCTTTTCGACAGGTGTCTCGTCCATCTCCAGCAGCCATTCGGGCAGGCCGATGTCTTGAAACATCCAACACTTCGGTGAATGAAACTCCGAGTAAGTGTGAATGATCGGCGTGCCGTTCGCGAGCGCGATGATGGGCGAATGCGGCTCGTGGCAAACAATGGTGTGCGCCCTAGCAAAGACGGAAGCAGCCTCATCCGCGTTCCAAAAGTACTCAAGATTCACAACATGCTTCTGGATCTCCGGTGCCAACGGATCGTGAATGAGCCGCTTGTTGTGTCCCATCTCCTTGATCGTTTCCGGCGCGATGAGTACCTTATGACCAGTCTTTTCCACCCAAAGCGTCACCAGTTCGCGATACTTCGCCGCACGGCGCTCGTCATCGGCAATTTGCTCCGGCGTGGGATGCAGTGGATTGAGCTTTGGCGTGCGCGTGTCATCCACGCCAGGCAATTTGGCAGTGTTGGTGCGCAATTGGATGGTGATGAACTTCCTATCCTCCAGGCCGAGCTTCTTCATCGTGGCAAGTCCGCGCACGTCATCGCGCACATCGATGCCGAAGCAGCCATCCGGGCCAAACTGAAGCGCGGCGGCCTTGATACCGGCGCCTTGGAGAATTTTGAGCGTCTTCCTCTCACGGGTGTAGATGAAGGAGGCTCCATTCAGCAAGGCAATGCGCTCCTTCGCACCCTCGCCTTCGACCATGCTGGGAAAATACGACTGACCAAACAAGCCATATGGCTTGCCTATCTTCTGACAGAATTGCATGAAAGTGATGTCCTGCCCCATGCCAGAGTTGCGAATGAAGAAGTCGCATGCTTTGACCGCCTCCTGCAGCTCGCGATCCTTTTCCCCGTCTTTGAAAAGATTGCCCTGCAAAATCTCCACCTTCGGAAAACGTGCCTTGATCATCGCCGTGACTCGTTCGTCCAGTTTCATCGCCCATAGCACGATTTTCACCTCCGGAAGATGCTCCTCAATCACCCGCAGCGTCCCAGGCGTATGACCAATGTCGCCAATGTTCACCGTGTCCCATGCGGATTGCAGGACAATCGTCTTTGGCTTGCCATCAGCAGCAAAAACAGAACCACCAAGCGCGGCAGTAAGAGATGTGATAAAGTGACGGCGCGTGTTCATGATGGGTAGGTCCAGACAAAAGGCAGGATCTTCGCCTGTTTGGACACAAATGAGATTTTCCTCATCCATTCAGACCCCAGCGACGATGCAAAAAGCGCTCCCACGGCGAAAAGAGCACCTTGTCCGCGAGCAAGCCAATGACAACGATGACGATCATGACCGCAGCCACTTGGTCCATCGCATTCAACTCGCGACCAAAGTGAAGCAGATGCCCGAGACCATACCCGGTGAGCAGTGTCACGTAAATCTCCGCTGCCATCAATGAGCGCCAAGCAAACGCCCAACCCTGTTTCATGCCACTGATCACATAAGGCATTGAAGCCGGTAGGATCACGTGTCGAAGGGTGTGAAACCCGGAACTGCCCATCGTAAGTGCAGCGCGCGTGTAAATCGGAGGTAGATTGCGCACGCCATTGTCCACGCTGATCAACACGGACCACAGGGTGCCCATGATCACGACAAAGAGCATGGCACTTTCACTTTGCCCGAACCAGATCAACGCAAGCGGCACCCAACAAACACTCGGCAACGTTTGCAAACCCAGCGCCAAAACTCCGAGCGTGTCGTTCAGCGTCTGGCTGCGCGCCGTCATCAAACCCAGTGGCAAACCGATCAGACACCCAATCAGATACCCGGCCAAGAGACGCTTGATGGTCACCCAGGAGGCACTGAGGAGACTGCCATCCTGTAGCGCAACTCCCAAATACTCTCCAACTGCACCTGGTCCCGGCAATAACACAGGCGACCAGATGCCTGTCTTCACCAGCAGGTGCCAAATGAGAATCAGTGAAGCGAAAAATGTGAGCGCGATAAAGAAGCGTTTCATGATGGTCTATTCGGCAGACTGAACACGGGTGTGACCTTTGAGTGCGCGAGTGATTTCACCCGCCAGTCCAGCCAACGCAGGATCGTTGATGTCCCGGGGACGCGGCAGGTCCACCACGAATTGCTCGCGGATGCGACCTGGATTGGGGGAAAAAAGTATCACTCGGTTTCCCAGACACACAGCCTCCCGCACATTGTGAGTGACAAACAGTACCGTCCGTTGGCGCGCTTGATTGATGCGTTGAATGTCCGCATACAACTGCTCCCGCGTCATTGCATCAAGAGCGGCAAAAGGTTCGTCCATGAGCAAGACACGCGGATTCGGAGCCAATGCCCTGGCCAACGCCACGCGCTGGCGCATCCCCCCGGAAAGCTCGTGAATGCTTGCACGCATCACGCGCTCCAATCCAACCAGCTTGAGATAATAATGGGCCACCTCCACACGCTCCTTGTCATTGAGACCCGGCTTGAGTTTGAGCCCAAATATCACATTACCAAGCACATCCAACCAAGGAAACAGGGCATGCTCTTGAAACATCACCATTCGCTGAGAACCCGGCCCCGTGACGCGCTTCCCGTCCATCATCACCGATCCGGTATCGGGTGCCTCAAGCCCAGCCACTAAGTTCAGCAGGGTCGATTTTCCGCACCCGCTTGGTCCTACCAGGCAAACAAACTCGCCCTCATCAACCGTGAGCGTCGCCGACTCCAGCGCCGGAACTTTGCCGCGTTTGGAGGTGAAAGATTTGGACACACCGTCGATGTGTAGCTTAGCAGGTGGAGTGTTGAGTTCGTCTTGCATCAAAAAAGAAGCGGGGGTTCAGAGTGAAGCTGTTGGCTGCTTCCAATACAGGTTGTCCAAAGGCGGGGCCGAACGCAGAAATCCAGCCGCTTGAGCATCCGCCAACAGCTTGCGCATCGCCGCCGGATCGACCTCGTCGGTTAGCGTCACACGTCGCAAGGCGCGGTCCAAAAGCTCAAGGCTAGGAGCTTTGGTGGTCAGCGCTTCAAGCTCTTGCCGCATGAGCTCTTTGGCTTCATCCGCATGCGATCGAATCCATCCCGTCAGATCTTGATGGGCCTTGACCAATCGACCCGCAAGCGCCGCATGCCTCTCAACAAAACCCGCCCGACCAGCCAACAAGGTCACAGGAGTCTCGGAATCCTCCAAAAACACCTTGGCGCTTTGTTCCATCTCCAATCGACTCGCCCAAGGCTCAGTCGTCCAGACGGCATCCAATTCGCTCTTTGCAAACAGTGCCAATTGATCTGCATTCTTGGTTGGAATGACATACACCTCATGCTCCGTCATCGACACGGCAAACCCCTGCTCTCGCAGCCACGCTCGCGCCTGCACATCCTGCGTGTTGCCCAACTGCGGCGTGGCCAGCCTCTTGCCGCGAAAGTCAGCAGCCTTTGCGATACCCGACCCAGCACGCACCAGCAATGCAGCGCCCCCATTTGCCGCCCCCGATAGCACCCGCATCTCACGCCCATCACTGCGCACGAACGCATTGATCAAAGGACTTGGCCCCACGTAGGCAGCATCCAAGGAGCGGGCAAAAAACGCCTCCGCCACACTCGGTCCCGCATTGTAAACAAACCAACGCACCTCCATCCCCAACCGCTCCTCAAACCAGCCTTTCCCTTGCCTCGTCATCTGATGGGCAACCAACGCTTGGACATGGGTCAAATTCGGAAAATGCCCCAAGCGCAAGACACCCTCCATCTCCCCACTCGACGGACGACAAGCGGGTAAGGCAGAAGCGAGGGCAACAAAACGACGGCGATTCATGACAAAATTCAAAAGGCGTTCACAGTGACTTCCAGATACGCAAAATCGGTGTCGCCAGGTCGAATGGTGTTGCGCACAAAGTCACCTGGGAAAAAATGCGCATACCCCAGAATCACCTCCATCTTCGAAGTGGCCTGCCATCGAAAACGAACATCAAACTCATGCCCAACAAAGCGCCCATTGCTTCCCGTCGGGTCCCGCAAGGAGTCCAAAAGATAACGATCCGTCGCACTATCTAGCCAATACCAACTGTGTCCGAGATCAAACCGGAACTTCTCATGCGGCGCCATCTCCAGCCGCAACTTGGGAGTGCGGATGTTTTCAAACACAATGTAGTCGTTCGCTGACCAGGGCCGGGCAAATCCAAAGAATCGCTCAAAGCGATTGTCCGTGCCGTCATTAGGATCCGCATCGCCCGTGGCTTGACCATAAAAAACACTGAGCCGAGGCTTCCAAGGAAGCTTCCAGCGATAGCCCACTTCAGCAGTTGCAGCCCACGCCGCCACATCGAGCGAGCCGTTGTACCCAAACTGGTAGATGCCATTCAAATCAAAATCGAAACCCGTATCACCGAACCGTCCATACGCCCGCATCCCCGGCGAATGCACCACCCGCCCGCCCGACACCTCGGAATCTGTGAACGCCAAATAAAAAGGCTCCAACGTCATCACGTCAGACCAACCACGCCAATGCCCAATCGCGGCCCAAACCCATTGACCCTCCACAGGTCGATCCCACTCATACAGCAACCGCTGCAAAGGCTGCACAGCCAGCAAATCCACACTCCACTCATTCGCCTCTTGCCCGACCGCCGCCTGAAAACCAAGAAACGTGTTCGCCGTGTTGCGCCATTGGTTGTTACCCAAAAGACGCCGGTCGAGAAATTCGAAGTTGTGAATCCCGTATCGCAAACTCAGCGGCCGCTCGTTCCCCAGCGCATCACGGCCAAACAAATCATCAAAGTACAACTCCGCATAAAGCCGAATCACCTCGAATTCATTGATGTCCCGATTGTCCTTCCCAAAATTCCCGTTGTAGCGCCGGGAGTCCTGCATCTCGAAAGCAAACCTAAAGGGATCGAGCAGATCATGCACCCCCAAATAAAACCGTGTGCGATGCAACAGCGGCTCGTCCAATCCAGCGATCGGCCGCCGAATATCGTCATCGCGATACTCATATCGAAAGCGATAATCCAGTCCAATGTCCAACCAGTTCCATGGCGAAATCGCATCCCAGCCAGTGTCACCCGCCGCTCGCGCATACTTGGGCGGATCCGGGTCTCGCCGTGTGCTGTAGCTATCGGCCTCACGATAGAAAATCTTCCTCTCAACCGGGGTCGTGATTCGACCGACAGACGAAACCGGTTCGCCACCCCAGGAAAGAACCTGAGTCACTGCCAGAAGCAAAAACGTGATTCGCTGGAAGAACATGCGGGTGAAGGAAAGGCGGTATGGGTCCAAGACTGTCCCCTGAAGAAGCACAGGTCAAAGGTTCGCCGCGTAAGCTTGTAACTGCCGATACTCACTCAGCATCCGTTTGACCGCCGCCACTGTAGCTTCCACCTGCTGCGCTAAGGGAGCCAAAGCCGGGGTCTCAAAAACGATCTCCAAAGGCCGCTCCCGTTGACTTGGCGGACCACTCAAAATTCCGGCGTAACCCTCCCGAATGATGCCCTGGTCAGCCGAAAAACCATCAATAATCTCCTGCGGGCAGCACGGCAAATGCTCATGCGCCGCCGCCAACGCCGGACGCAACAAGTGCTCACTCAACACCGCACCACTCACAAATCCATAACACCCGTCACACTCATCATCCGAATGCAGCGCAATGATTCCATCATACCGTTCGGCGGTCAGCTCCCTCTCCAGATAGAGCACCTCAGGCTGGGAGGATCCCGTCCAAAATTCCCGGTTCAAATCCAGTCCGTTCTGGTTCGACCGAGTGCCCCGGCGATAGCCCGTCGGATTGCAGACAGGGTAAAAATGCAGCTCAAAGTCGCTCAACTCCTCGGGCATCTCCGCCGCCCACCGGGAGAGTTCCAACGCCGCCAAGACCCCTGCTGGCTCGTCACCATGAATGCCCCCGAAAACTCCGAACTTGTATCCCTGGCCCGCCTTCTGCGGCTTCCGCACGATCTTTTGCAACGTGATCCCCTCGTCGGACGCCGCATGAGCTCTCCCTCCGCCGATTCGATCAGCTGGTCGCGTGTCCAGGTTTGAAGCAAAAGCAATCACCCCACAAGGAATAAACTATAATCCCGATAGATCAAGTAGGTTTTTGGTTTCGTATGTCTCTAATCAACTAAATCCGCCTTTTCCTTGGCCTCCAGACTTTCCTTCCTATCCTCCGCCTCCCTCGCCCATGTCTTTGAAACTTCGCCTCAATACCGCCACCGCCACCCAAGTCGTCCTCGCCAAGATCGGCAACCCCCAGCGCGATGAGCCCCTGCAAACCTCTCGCCACGTGTTCGACATCGCCGAATCCGATCAGGAAGCCCTTACCGCCCTGTTTTTGAAACCCTTCAAGAACCTCATCGGCCATCGCTTTGTCCACTACACCTCTCTCGACAAACAAGAGATGTACCGCTGCGCCAAAACCGTTTTCGCCGACCCCGACAAGCTCCTGCCAGTCGGCATTGAAATCGCTCAACGCCTCTACGCCAAATCCAACCACCCCAACATCAAAGCCGGTGACCTCTGCATCGCCTTCCTCAAAGAAGTGCACATTGAAGGCGAACTCGTCAGCGGCCTCTGCATTCTCAAATCCGACAGCGTCGTGCCCTTCTTGAGCATCACCACCCACGAAGGCGACCTGCACCTCTCCACCCAACAAGGCATTCAGCCTGAGAAGATCGACAAAGGCTGCCTCATCCTCGATTACAAAGCCGAACAAGGTTACTACGTCCTCAACTTCGACCGCAGTGGTGGCGACACCAAATTCTGGGTGCGCGAGTTCCTCAGCGTCGAAGCCGTGCCCGACGCCGCTTTCCTCACCAACGCCTACGCCAAAATGGCCGTGTCATTCCTGGAAGAACAAAAGCCAGCGGAAGACACGCCCCCATGGGACACCTGCAACGCCGCACGCGAGGCACTCGAATACTTCGAAGAGCGGGACCAATTCGATCTCAATGAATTCGAAAAAGAAGTGCTCAAAACCCCCGAAGCCGCCGCAGCCTTCGAAGAACACCGAGCCCGCATCGCCGAAGAGCAGGGACAAACCCTCGACACCAGCTTCGAGATCTCAAAAAAGGACGTCACCAAAGCCAAGAAACGCATCGGTGCCGTGCTCAAGCTCGACACCGGCGTAGAGATCCACGTCAAGTCCACCCTCTCCACCGAATACGACCCCGTCCTCGAACGCGGTTACGACGACACCAAAGGCATGAAGTTCGTGAAGGTCTATTACAAAGAGCAACTCTCCGCGAGCTGACTCAGCCTAGCCGCAAAGCCGCGCGCAAACTCTCCAGTTCCTCCTCCACCGCCTCCGGCCCACTCACGGTCTGCGCGATCTCCGCGCGCACCGCCGCCCGAAACCGCTGCCGCAGCCGGTGAATCGCCACCTTCACCGCCGCCTCGCTCAGACCCAACTGACCTGCGGCGACGGCTTGTGGTTGCTCATCCGCCTCCGTCGTCAGCCACGGCTTCAGCACCGCAAAGTGCTCGGCCTTGCCCTCGTCCCCGAGCGCCTTTTCCAGGTTCACCAAAGCCCGCGCCAGCAGCGTCACCGCCCACTCCCGATCAAACGCCGCATCCGGCGCCATCGCCTTGGCATCCTCCACCTGCAACCCCGGCTCCGTGTCCGTGCCACCACTTTGCAGCGAAACCTGCTCACAGCCACCCCCTCGCTTCAAAGCCCCCACCCGCTCTCGCTGATCCGCCGCAAACCGCTTCACCGCCGCCAGCAGGTAACTGCGAAACCGCCCCTGCAATGGATCCGCCCCCTCCATCGCCCCGCCCTCCAGCAACCGCGCAAAAAAATCATGCGCCAACTCTCGCGCCACATCCTCCTCCCGCCCATCCCGCCGCAAAAACACCACCACCGGCGCATAATAAGCCGCGCACAACTCACTCAACGCCGCCCGCCCCTCCGCATCACCACCCCGTGACCGCGCCACCAGCGTCCACCGCGTGTCATGGAAGGAGGAAGTCATGGTTTCATTTTATCCGGAGTGAAGTGCGAAAACCACAGCTTCCCGATCACCTTGTCCCAGTCCACAAAGAACTCTTCAGCGACCCCGCCGCGCTTCAGCAGCAAGCCCTTGTCCTCCCGCTTCACCACGCGGCCAACGTAAGGGTATCCGCTTTCATGCTCAAAGACCACGAGGTCATTCGGCTCGAAACCCGTGTCGAGCTTGGAGGCGATCCAGTGACTGCCTTGCGTCACCGCCACCTCAGCACGTCCGGCCATTCGATACATCTCCAAAATGAATCCCTTGATGAAGAACGCCAGGACTAGGGCGGTCAACGCTTGCCCCGCATACTTGACCCAGCGCGAAGGTTTCGTCGCTGGCCCCTCCACCGGATGATGGCGCAGCCAAAACACCACCGAGACCACGACCGCCGCCACCGCCGTCAAAGTCAACGCCAGCGCTGCCCACGCGTAATCGTCCTGATGGCGCGGCAGTTGGTAGAACCCCGCGACCCCTGCGGCAAGCACCGGAACCGACCACGCACACAGCTTTTTCCCCAAATACGCATTCGCCTCATACCAGCGCTCATCGCGGAGGGTGGTGGAGGCCAAGCGCAAACCAAAACGTGACTGCCTCGGAACCAGCCGCAGCCAAAAGGGCAGCCCGGCACCGAACAAGACGAGTCCGAGAAGCGTCACAAGAAGCGTAACCGGTGTTCCCATCGACACCGCCACCCGCCCTGTCGCCAGTGTCAGCACCATCCACCCAATCAAAAGGCCCACCGCCGTGACCGCTGGCACCAGCCAGAACACGCTCGGTGCCTTCTTCTCGGGAGCCTCCTCACCCGCCTCAATCGCTAGCTGCATGCGCGCCCAATAATGCACCACCCAGGTCAATCCACCCAGCGGCAGAAAACTCATCGTGCACAAAAAACCAATCCAGTTCCAGTTCGCCGATGCCTGCAGGGAGGCTAGCCAGCGCGTCAGCGGCGGCATCTGCTGCAGACTTTTAACCACTTCCGCTGCATTGACACGCCCGCCGAACCCTCGATGTGCCATGACCTCTCCGCCCACTCCAAACCAGCCGATCGCCAGCCCCCCGATGGCATGATAGCCCATCGCCAAGCCTCCAACCGACAGCGCTCCGATGCTAAGCCCCCCTAGCGCGAACAACAACCCCAGCGCCGCGCCACCCATCGAAATCAAACCCACTGCCAGTCCCCCAATCGCCACCACCCCTGAAGCCATCCCGCCACAAGCAAACACTCCATGCGCTCTCCCTCCGATGGCCACAACGCCGCGGGCCTTGTCGCCGAAAGCAAACACCCCCCGTGCTTCCCGCACTCTCCCCGTCGCCGGATCCCGCCCATGCACCACATGCAGCAACGGCATCCCCCAAAGCCTGCGTTTCGACTGATATTCAAAAGACTCTTGATAGCGATGATGCAGCCGCTGTCCGCCAATACTCCCCGCCCCCGCCACCTGCGTCTTGAACTCCTCCGCACTCTGCTGCCGCCGCGCCCGCTCCTTCTCCAGCGCCCGGAACACGATCTCATCCATGTTCCCCCCCACCGCCGCCAGCTCCGACGGCGCCGCAAACCGCCCCAACGGCAGCTCTCCCGTCAGCATCTCATAAAACACCACGCCCAAGCTGTAGATGTCCGCGCGATGATCCACACTCGCCGGCTTCTCGATCTGCTCCGGCGCCATGTAAGGTGCCGTGCCCAGCTTCGCCCCACTCTGCGTCAGCAGCATCGCCCCCTCCACATCTTCGCCCAAAATCTTCGCGATCCCAAAGTCCGCGATTTTGATGCCTCCCTTCGCATCCAACAGGATGTTCTCCGGCTTGATGTCCCGATGCAGCACGCCCTGACCGTGCGCGAATTGCAAGGCATCGCAGATAGCCGGGATCACCTGCAGCGCCTGCTCCGGCGTGAACCGTCCCGCCCGCATCGCCTGCCGCAGATTCACCCCATCCACGTGCTCCATGATCAGAAACCAAAAACCGCCGCGCTCGCCAAAATCGTGCACCGTCACGATGTGCGGATGCGTCAACCGCGCCAGCACCTGCCCCTCCCGCGTGAACCGCTCCGCAAAGCCCGGCAGCGCCGCCAGCGACTTCGGCAGCACCTTCAGCGCCACCACCCGATTCAGCCGCGGCTGCTGCGCCCGAAACACCGCACTCATCCCGCCGCGCCCGATCAGCTCCAGAACCTCCAAATCCGCAAACGCCGCCGCCACCTCCTCCAAGCTGGGCAAATCCGGCCGCATTTGCAACGCCGTGTCCGCCTCTGCCGGTCCCTCCGCCGCCAGGTCGAGCAAATACTCCGGGTTCAGTCCGTGCAGGGGGTCAGATGCTGATGAAGACGATGTCATGGTACCTGCTCCCTGGGGATTCCGCCGCCCAAGGTTACTCGGAAAATCGTCATTGCCGAAAAAAATGACGCATCTCCCACCGACTCCGCTGGCATTCCCCGTTGCTCGCCAGCGTATCCCCTTCAAAGTCCCTCATTATGCCAACCCCCGCTTTCCACTACCAGCCCCTCCTCGAACTCGGCACCGACGACACCGAATACCGCCTGCTGACGAAGGAACACGTCCGCGTCGAAAAGATCGGCGACAAAGAGCTGCTCGCCGTCGATCCCGAGGCGCTCACGCTGCTGGCGAACCAGGCCTTCCACGACATCAATTTCTTCCTGCGGCCGAAGCACCTCAAGCAGGTCGCCGCCATCCTCGATGACCCCGAGGCGAGCGAAAACGACCGCATGGTCGCCCTCACGATGCTCAAGAATGCCGACGTGGCCTCCGCAGGCCTGTTGCCGTTTTGTCAGGACACCGGCACCGCCATCATCATGGGCAAAAAAGGCCAGCAGGTCTGGACCGGCGGCGGCGACGAGGCCGCGCTCTCAAAGGGCGTCTATCTCGCCTACACGGAGAACAACCTGCGCTACTCGCAAAACGCCGCGCTGAACATGTTCGACGAAAAGAACACCGGCACCAACCTGCCCGCGCAGCTCGATTTGTATGCCACCGATGGCGATGCGTATAAATTCCTCTTCATCGCCAAAGGCGGCGGCTCGGCGAACAAAGCCTTCCTCTACCAAGAGACCCGCGCCGTGCTCAATCCGAAGAGCATCGTGAAGTTCCTCAGCGATAAAATGACCTCGCTCGGCACCGCCGCGTGCCCGCCTTACCATCTGACCTTCGTCATCGGCGGCACCTCGGCCGAATCGACGATGAAACACGTCAAACTCGCCTCCACGAAGTATTACGACGGCCTGCCCACCACCGGCAATGAGCACGGCTGCGCCTTCCGCGATGTCGAACTCGAAGCGCAAATGCTCCAAGCAGCCCGCGAGTGCGGCATCGGCGCCCAGTTTGGCGGCAAATACTTCGCACTCGATGTCCGCGTCATCCGCCTGCCGCGTCACGGCGCCTCTTTGCCCATCGGCATCGGCGTTTCCTGTTCCGCCGACCGCCAGGCGAAGGGCAAGATCACGCGTGACGGCGTCTTCATCGAGAAGCTCGAGACCAACCCGCTGCAATACATCCCCGAAGATCTGCGCCACCGCAAAGACACCAACGCCGTCCGCATCGACACGAACCGCCCCATGGCCGAGATCCGCGCCGAGCTCAGCAAGTATCCCACCACCACGCGCCTCCTCATCAACGGCCCCATCATCGTCGCCCGCGACATCGCGCACGCGAAGCTCAAAGAGATGCTCGATGCCGGCAAGCCGCTGCCCGATTACTTCAAAAATCACCCCGTCTATTACGCCGGCCCCGCCAAAACGCCCGCCGGCATGCCCAGCGGCAGCTTTGGCCCCACCACGGCAGGACGCATGGACAGCTACGTCGATCTTTTCCAAAGCCACGGCGGCAGCATGATCATGATCGCCAAAGGCAATCGCGGCCAGCAAGTCACCGACGCCTGCAAGAAACACGGCGGCTTCTACCTCGGCAGCATCGGCGGCCCGGCCGCCATCCTCGCGAAAGAGAACATCAAGAAAGTCGAAGTCGTCGAGTTCCCCGAACTCGGCATGGAAGCCATCTGGAAGATCGAAGTCGAAGACTTCCCCGCGTTCATCTTGATCGACGACAAGGGGAACGACTTCTTCCAAACCGTTGGGCCGGGGTGTTCGGTGAAACATTGAGTCTAACGAGCCGGAGGCTCGAAAGATGTTAGCCGGTGGTGAAACCACCGGAAACGAACCGCCCCAGACGGCCAGCGCCCCGGCAGGGGCGCGAGAAGCGTCCGAATGCTCACCGGCGATGTTGCCCGCCAGACCCCGCGTGCCCTTCTCGCGCCCTTCCAGGGCGCGATTCGTGTTTCGTGGACGCTGTCCGGTGGTTGCACCACCGGTTAATTTCTTGCGTGCCTTCGGCACGGGCACCGAATTCGTGATTGCCATCTTTCCTCGGAACTGAAACCCTCCCGCATGGCCTCGACGCATCTCTCGTTGCACTACCATCTCGTGTTCAGCACGAAAAACCGGGAACCCTGGCTCTCGCCGACACATCGGCAACGCGTTCACGAATACATCGGCGGCATCATCCGAAACATGAATGGCGTGGCGCATGCGGTGGGCGGCACGGGCGATCACCTCCACATCGCCGCCGGTCTGCGGGCAACACATTGCCTCGCCGACGTGATGCGAGAGGTGAAGAGCGAGTCCTCACGCTGGATCCACGAGGAACTGCGTCTGGCCGGCTTTGCTTGGCAGGAAGGCTACGGTGCCTTCACCTTCGCTGCGCCGGATCTTGAGGCGGTACGTGCGTATGTCTTGAACCAGGAAGAGCATCACCGGATGAAAACCTTCCAGGAAGAATACGTGTCGATGCTCAAACGCGGCATGGTGGTGTATGAGGAGCGGTTTTTGTGGTAGCAGGTATTTCGTAAAGCTCCTCGCTACCTTATTGACCGCGAGCAATGCCTCATGGCATAAAGCGCAGGTGATCTCACACCTTTTTCCCCTTCTACTCCTGCTTGAGGGCTGTGATCGCTCTGCCGAGGTGGATCCTGCTGGGACAACTCTGATCCGCTCGGCCTTGCCTGCAATTCAGGCTTATCATCGCGAGGAGGCCAAAAGCGGGGCCATCCTTCGAGTGGTGTACTTTCACCCGGCAGATCGTGATCCACTGCCCGGCTATGCCGAGCGGCTCGACCGGGCCATGGCCGATGTCAGTGCCTTCTATCGTGACGGACTGCGGCGCTTCGGATACGAAAGCGACGGCATTCCCTACGAGATGAAGGACGGACGCCTTCACTTGCATGTCGTGCGCGGCAAAAAGCCCGCCAGCGGCTACAGCTATGCCAGTGGGGACGAAATCGAACGCGAAATCCAGACGGCGCTCGGCTTCTCCCGAAAGTACGTCCTCGCCATCCATGCGCTTTGCCATCGCGAGGCCGACGGGCGCTATGTTTTCGATGCGCCCTACTACGGCTACGCCGGACGCGGACAGGGCTTTTGCCATGCTGCGGACTGCGAGCTGCTCGATCCGGCCTTGCTTGGCGACGCTACACCGATGGTCATCACGGAGCACTACAACCCACGCTGGGAAATGACCGTGGGACAGTTCAACTCGAAATATCTCGGCGGCATCGCGCATGAGCTGGGCCATGCTCTCGGCCTCTTTCACGAGAAAGGCACCATCGAGGAGCCTTCCGCCACCGCCTCGCTGATGAGCAACGGCAATCTCCACTACCGCGAGCACCTGAACGGCGACAAACGCTCGTCCTACCTGTCACGCACCGCCGCGCTCTCGCTCCTTTCGCACCCGCTGCTCACAGGCACGGACCGAGAGCGATGGAGTGATCCGCAGGCCGAGTTCGTGGACTTGAAGCTCGAAGCCGACGGCCCGGCATTGCGGGTGCGTGGGCAGGTCAAAGCCGGCATTCCCGCTTATGCCGTCGTCGCCTATGCATGGACGATGCAGGGCGATGAGCACTTTGCCCGCCCCTATTTCGTCGTGCTCGGCAAGGACGGCCGCTTTGAAATTGAAGTGTCCGATTTGATGAAGACACACGCCTATGCGCTGCGGCTGGTGAGCTTTCACGTCAATGGAGCACGCCATGTGATCAATCGCGACTTCGGCCACGATGCGAGCGGTCATCCCGTCGTACCCTGGGTGGTGCGTGAGGCTGAAAGTGCCGTTATCCAGCAGCAGCCCGATGCCGAATCGCTGCTCACCGATGAAGCCATCGCCCGCGCTTCGAAAGGAGATCAGCGCCTGCTCCGCATCCTGCGTGAAGTTCTCGATCCACCGCCCCTCATCGACCTCGCCACCACGGATCAGAACAGCGCCTATCTCTCTGATGCCAAGTGGCAAAGCGCGAGCGTTGGCTGGGGCCAGCCCGCACGTAATCACTACCGATTTGATGACCAGATTCAAAATCAGGTCTTTCTCCAGATCGGCGGTCACATTCATTCGAAGGGGCTCTACGCACACTCGACCTCACGCTACGTCTTCGATCTCGCCGGGCGCTGGAAGCAGTTCGCTGTGAAGATCGGCCTCCATGACAAGGCTCATACGCAGGGCTCTGCCGTTTTCCGTGTGCTCGGCGATGGCCGCGAGCTGTATCGCTCCCGAGTTTTGCACGCCAACAGTCACGAGAAGCCCATCATCAATGTCACGGGCGTCCGCACGCTGGAACTCCTCTGCGAAGGCGCCGAAGGCCACAACCACAACTCTTGGGCCATCTGGGCCGATCCCGAGCTCAATCGCTAAACCCAGTCTGCCACCGCATTGCAGTGAAATGTCCGGTTGATCACTGCCCAGCCTGCGTTTGACTCTATTACATGCCTACCCCCATCCGCGTCACCATCTGGAACGAATTCGTTCACGAACGCCAAAACCCCGCCGTCGCACAGATCTACCCTAATGGCATCCACGGTCTGCTGGCGGAAGCCCTGGGCCACCACGACGATTTCATCATCCGCACCGCCACACTGGATGAGTCAGATCAAGGCCTGCCCCAATCCGTTCTCGACGAAACAGACGTGCTGCTATGGTGGGGCCACACCGCGCATGACGCGGTGCTGGACGAAACTGTCACACGGGTTCAGCTCCGTGTCCTTGCTGGCATGGGCTTGATCGTCCTTCACTCCGGGCATTTCTCGAAAGTCTTCAAACGTCTCATGGGCACCAGCTGTGCCCTTTGCTGGCGGGAAGCTGGCGAGCGAGAGCGCGTCTGGGTGGTCAATCCAAGCCATCCCATCACCGCTGGCCTCAGCGACTGCATCGAGATCGAACACTCCGAAATGTACGGAGAACCCTTTGGAATTCCAACACCGGACGAACTGATCTTTGTGTCCTGGTTCCAAGGTGGCGAGGTCTTCCGTAGCGGCGCCACATGGACACGCGGCAGCGGTCGCATCTTCTACTTCAGCCCCGGTCATGAAGTGTATCCCATCTACCATCACCCGGATGTGCAGCGCGTGATCGCCAACGGCATTCGCTGGGCCCAGCCCCATGAAGGAAGCCAAATCTCGCCCCGCCCTGTTCCCATCGAACAAGCACGGGAACACATCGTTGCGCAAGGCGGCACAGTGCATCTAGCCGATGGCCAATTGAAAAGGCCATAGTTCACAAAAAAGCGCCGCCACCCGGTTCACGGATGACGACGCTGTGGCTACTTGCTGAATCTCAGAAGTTTGGGTTACTTCTTGGCGCAGCAGGTCTTACAGGCTTCGGCTCCTTTGCAGCATTCAGCGCACTTGTCCTTGCAGCAGGTCGCGCATGCAGAAGCACCGCTTTTGCAGCAGCTCATCCCACCGGAGGCAGTTGAGCAGGAGGACAAGGTGCCCATGACAGTCAGAGCAAGAATAGAGAGAATCGTTTTCATGATGTTTGTTTCGTAAATGAAGTTTTCGTTTTGTTTGATAGCACATGCCAATCTGCATTCGTAGCACGACCGAACCCGGCAGCTTTGGCGGGGATCAAGCTCGATCACGCTCCCTTTCGACGGGACCTTCGCGGCATCGTCCTCAAACGACACCTCGCAATGCTCAACAGAGCAGGGCTCGATGCTTCAAATACCATCGCGGCGGCCCCCCACTTCGCACTACCACCCGAAAGCGCTCCGCAAATGGCCTCCTCAAACCAGCCATCATCACTGGGCCCGCAAGAGTTTCGGGAAGAATAGCAAACGAGCTTCCAGGCCCTGCCGGCTTGATCGCCTTCGGAGCCAAATCTCTTTGAATCAACTCGCGCGTGCAAAGGCAACCATCGTCATCCGCCGTGTTTGACGAGTCCGCAGCCTGACACATCGGGCAACCAACTTCCGCCTCCGCCATCACCCGATGCCATCCGCAACAACAAAGCGGGACAGCCAGGAAAAGGCTGAGCAAAACGGCGAACCAGCGAGGTGTCATCGTACGATGAGATACTCCAGGCAGAAGAATATTCAATCTTTCTTCCACCCGGACCAAGAAACCGTGGCCACGTCCGGACCCATGCCCCTCGCTGAATCACACCCCACCTAGGCGCTGCAGCTGATACTTCGCCTCAATCTCTTGCACCCAATCGACATTCTCCAGATACCACCGCACACTGCGCCGCAACCCCGTTTCAAAAGTCTCCAGCGGTGCCCATCCCAATTCCCTCTCGATCTTCGAGCAGTCAATCGCATAGCGCCGATCATGTCCCGGCCGATCCTTCACATACGTGATCAAGTCCTCCGCCCGGCGGTTCAAATCCGGCCGTTCCGCATTCACCGCATTGATGATGGCATGAACCACATCAATGTTCTTCATCTCGCACTTGCCCCCGATGTTGTACGTCTCACCAACCTCCCCCTTGGCCATCGCCAGCGCTAGGCCTCGACAATGGTCTTCCACATAGAGCCAGTCCCGCACATTGCTGCCATCACCATACACTGGCAAAGACTCACCCCGAAGCACCTTCTGAATCATCAGCGGCATCAACTTCTCCGGAAACTGAAATGGACCATAGTTGTTCGAACAATTCGTCGTCACCACGGGCAAATGAAAGGTGTGCAGGTAAGCCCGCGCCAAATGATCACTGCCAGCCTTGCTCGCCGAATAGGGACTGTTCGGCGCATAGGGCGTCGTCTCGCTGAAAGCCGGATCCGTCGCAGAAAGCGAACCAAAAACCTCATCTGTGGACACATGCAAAAACCTGAAATCATCCCGCCCAACCGCCAACCGACCCTGATGATGCGCCTTTGCCGCCTCCAGCAACCTGAACGTTCCCACAAAATTCGTCATGATGAACTCTTCCGGTCCATCAATGCTCCGGTCCACATGGGACTCCGCCGCCAAATGCATCACCGCATTGATATCATGCTCGGCCAAAAGTTGACCCACCAAATCACGATCCAGGATGTCCCCCTTCACAAACACATGCCTCGAGTCACCGGTCAGCGCGGTAAGATTCGAAAGATTTCCCGCATAGGTCAATTTGTCCAGATTCACCACCTTCTCGACAGTAATACCAAGATCCTCACCCGCCGCCCCCAAAAGGTAGTGCACAAGATTGGAACCAATAAAGCCGGCGCCGCCGGTGACGAGAATGCGTTTGTTGGACATGAAAACAGGATGGCCCACAGACTAAAGCGATGAACGAAAGGCGGCAACGCCTTTTCCAGATGCAAGTCAGAGGCTTCCTGCTACATCTCCTCTGCATGCGACTCTCCGAAGCTCAATCCATTTTCATCGCAGGCCACCGAGGCATGGTCGGTGGTGCCCTGATTCGCGCCATCACAGCCCGCCACCCTGAGGTAAAGCTCCACACCGCCTCTCGTCAGGAACTGGACCTGCTTTCCCAGGCAGCCGTGAACGCCTTCATCGCCAACACTCGCCCGGATGCCATGGTGATTGCCGCCGCCAAAGTCGGTGGCATCCACGCCAATAGCACCTACCCCGCAGACTTCATTTATGAGAACCTCATGATTGCCGCCAACCTGGTTCATGCGGCCTTCGAATACGGCGTCAAAAGGGTACTCTTCCTCGGCAGCTCCTGCATCTACCCGCGTGAAGCCCCCCAGCCAATGCCCGAAGACTGCCTTCTCACCAGTCCCCTCGAATCCACCAATGAAGCCTACGCCATCGCCAAAATCGCCGGCCTCAAGCTCTGCCAACACTACCGCAAGCAACACGGCGTTCTCTTCCATTCCGCCATGCCCACCAATCTCTATGGCCCAGGCGACAACTACCATGCCGAAAACTCTCACGTCATTCCCGCTCTCCTAAGACGCTTCCATGAAGCCAAACAAGAGGGCAGGGAAGAGGTCGTCGTTTGGGGCACAGGCTCTCCCCGGCGCGAATTCCTCCACGTCGATGACCTCGCCGCAGGCTGCCTCCACCTCATGGAGTCCAACGATCCCCCCGACTGGATCAACCTCGGCTGCGGCCACGACGTCTCCATCCGCGAACTCGCCGAACTCGTCAAAACCACCGTCGGCTATCAGGGCAATCTGTCCTTCGACACCTCCAAACCCGATGGCACCCCCCGCAAACTCCTCGATGTCGCGAAAATGAACGCCCTCGGCTGGAAGGCTCAAATCCCACTCGCTACCGGACTCGCCGAAGCCTATTCCGACTTTAAATCCTCCCTCGAAAGCCACACCGCTCGTTGCGTGTGATTCAACCTCAATTCACGAGGCCCATCTGCCACAGAATGAAGGCGGCCTCCTCAGCATTCTCCCGCAAATGATCGTAGCGTCCCGACTTGCCGCCATGCCCGGCATCCATGTTGATCTTCAATAACAGCAAATTGTCGTCTGTCTTCAACGCCCGCAATTTGGCGACCATCTTCGCCGGTTCCCAGTAAGTCACTCGCGGATCGTTCAATCCCCCAGTCACCAGCATCGGCGGATACGCCTGCGCCGTGATGTTGTCGTAGGGACTGTAGCTGCGAATCAATTCAAACGCCGCCTTGTCGATGATCGGGTTCCCCCATTCCGGCCACTCTCCCGGCGTTAAAGGCAGTGAATCATCCAGCATGGTGTTCAACACATCGACAAAAGGCACATGCGCCACCACCGCACCAAAAAGCGCCGGCGCTTGATTGACGACCGCCCCCATCAACTCCCCTCCCGCTGAACCTCCCGATGCCGTCAGCCGACCCTCAGCCACATACCCGGCCTTGATCAGCCCCCTGGCCACATCCACAAAATCATTGAACGTATTGGTTCGCTTCGTCAGCTTTCCATCCAGATACCACTGGTATCCCAGATCATCTCCACCGCGAATGTGCGCAATGGCATACGCAAAACCACGATCCACCAACGACAATCGATTCGCACTAAACCCCGGAGGTGTCGCCAGGCCATACGCCCCATAGCTATACAGATGCAGTGGTTGGCTCCCATCCTTCTTGAAGCCCTTCTGATACAAAATCGAAACCGGCACCTGCACCCCATCACGAGCCGTGATGTAAAGGCGCTCCGTCTCATACCGGCTCGCATCGTAGCCCGAGGGAATCTCCTGCACCTTCAAAGACTCCAGCCGCTTCTCCCCCACATGATAATCATACACCGTCAATGGCGTCACCATCGACTCATACTCAATGCGTAACTTGCTCACCTCGTATTCCGGATTCTCATCCAACTCCGTCGCATAACTGCTCTCCGGGAACCTGATCCGATCCACCTTGAGCACATCCGCATAGTCACGAATCTCAATCTGATCTAACCCATCAATGCGCCCTTCGATCACATAGAAATCTTTGAATAAAACCAGGCTCGTTAGGTAATGCCGATCCGATCCAGCAATCAATGTCTCCCACTCCGCAGGCTTCTCCAGAGAGGCCTTGGCGACACGAAAGTTAACATGCTCATCGTTGGTCAAAACAAACAATTGCCCATCACGCACATCGACCACGTAATTGCGCCCCACTTGACGCGGACTGATCAAAATCGGCTCCGCCAAAGGATTGCTCGTCGGCACCAACCGAATCTCACTCGTCACCTGATCCCCGGTTCCAATGATAATCCAATCCCGCTGTGCACTTAGATCGACATCCACACTGAAGCCAATATCACGCTCCTTATACAATCGCTTGGCCTTCTTGGGATCCTCTCCCAACCGATGGTAATGCACGTTGTCCACACGCCAGTTCTTGTTCGCGATACCATAAACAAACCCCTTGCTGTCAGCCGCCCAAACAATGCTCGAAAGAGTCCCGGGAATGATGTCCGGCAATTCCTCGCCCGTCTCCAAATCCCGCACATGAATCGTAAATCGCTCCGACCCATTGTCGTCATAAGCATAAGCCATCAGCCGCCCATCCGGACTCACCGACAATTCATGGAGTTGAAAGTAATCCTTGCCCTCTGCCAGTCGATTCTCATCCAAAATCAATTGGTCCGCACCCCCACCCACCGGACGCCGATAGTGCCGCCGATACTGCGTGCCCGAGTCAAACTTCTCCCAATAAACCCAGGCCCCGTCCTTCTGCGGAACACTGCTTTCATCTTCCTGCACCCGACCCTTCATCTCCTGAAACACCGTCTCCACCAAGTCCTTCTGCGGAGCCATCTGCGCCTCGAAATACGCGTTCTCAGCCTTCAAATACGACAGCACATCCGGGTCATCGACTTCAGGATAATCGTCATCCTTCAGCCAATGCCACGGATCCTCCAGCGTGATGCCATGATACTCGGCGTGATGGGGGCGTTTCTCGGCGACAGGGGGTAGGGTGGGCATGAGGGCAGGGCATTCGACCGCGACCAGAGATCCAAAAACCATCACCCACTTGGAAACCAAAACAAACGGCGGATTCATAGTGTCGTTTCCCCATCGCGGAGCAAGCAGCCCATACAATCGGAAGTCGATAGGCACAACTCCTCTAAAGCGTCCCTCCAGTCACCTCAGCGTTGGGTCTCCTCCACCAACTCATGGACTTTCTTGACGATCCGCTCCTCCACATCCTCCGCCCACCCCGCCTGCGCCTCGTAACCCCCTTCCTTCAACACCCGAAGACTCGGCACATACCCGGTGTAATCATTGGAATACCCCACCACCCAGGTCGCCGAGTCCTTGCTAAGCTCTCTCTTTAAGCGAATCGAGTAATCTATGGTCGTCTCGCTCCCAAGAGCCACCACCGTCAATGCTTCTCCAAACCTCGCCACCTGAACAGGATACAAATGCGGTGCTCGCTTTTTCTCTGGTGCGTAATCCAGGGATATCTTCTCATACGCCGCTCGAATCCGACCTCCCACCACCCTCTTCGGCACCTGCATCGCCACTTCAACCGCATTCGATAAACTTCGCCCATGCATCTTCGCCAAATCAAGAGCCGTCAATCCCGGCACCACCCCACCTCGGCGAGGATACGGATTCTGATCGCCACTGCAGCCGTTCATGAAAAGAGCCACAAACCCTGGCCGATTTTCCTGAAGATACTCTTGGGCATAGCCTGCATAGTCGCCGCAATACTGAAACTCACCCAGACACGTGTTGTGGCAGGCATAACCAAACAGCACCGCTCGCGCTTGTCCTTCAGGTGAAACCACCTGAAGCACCGGAACCTCATGATCCACTGGCCCATCCGGGTTCGGACTGTTTTGATATCCCGTCGGAGAGGGCAAACGCCGATTCATCGCAAACCCACACCTGGAGCGACTCCATGAAACCGCCGCTGGCTTCAAATCCGTAATGGCATCGCCAATGACTTTCATCATTCGCTCCTCCAAAAACGCCGTGTATTCCTGGGCCTCCTTTTCCCGTCCTTTCTCCACCCGATACTCAGGTCCGCTGTGCGTGTGAGAGGCATTGAGCAAAATCGACTCCGGAGGCAACCCATACGCCTTCTGAACCTTCTCCTCCATTCGCATTCGAAGACTCGGCAAAATCCCAATCAAATCCAGCGTCACAAACACAAACCTTTTGCCCGCCACATCCTCCAAAGCCAACGCCTTCGCATACAACTCTTGCACCTTACCCTCCGCGGGCTTTTCCCGCGACGCATACCCCGCCATCCACATATTCATCGCCGGCGTTATGATCTGTTGCGCTACCCCGGCTTTGAGCGGGGCAGGGGAGTCCTCCGGCTGCGCCACACTCAACGCCCCAGCGACTAGACCCAATGCCGCAATCAAAGGAAACAGGATTCTCATTCAAATGCTACGCCACCCAAATCAGCGTCTTGCCAAACAGGCGAACTCTCAATTCGAAACATCAGCCGATTGGGAATTCACCCCCTTGCGAAGCACGATGCCCAACAAAGCGATGTCCGCAGGAGTCACCCCCTGAACCCGGGCTGCTTGACCCAGGGTCGCCGGTCGAATTTGGCCCAACTTGATTTGCGCTTCTCGCTTCAATCCGATCACCTGGCCATAATCGAGTGATGCCGGAATCATCTTGTCTTCCATCCGCGCCGTCCGCTCAACCATCACCTCCTGTCGAGTAATGTAACCCTCGTACTTCAAATCGTTCTCAAGCAAACTCCAAATCTCATCCGGGAACCGTTCTTTCACCGTCTGCGGCAACTGCGAAAAAACATTCTCCGGCCGCCGCATCCATTTCTCAATCCGCGCTCCCTCAAGGTTCTCCTGGTGCACAAACGCGTTGGCGTCCTTCAGCATCTGAGCCTTGGCCTTCGTGTGAGCCAACCGATATCCGTCAACCAAACCATGTACCGCCGCCTTTTCCGTCAGCCTCAAATCGCAATTGTCCTGCCTCAACAAAAGACGGAACTCAGCCCGACTGGTAAAGAGCCGATAGGGCTCAATCGTCCCCTTCGTGACCAGATCGTCCACCATCACCGCCAAATAAGCTTCTCCCCGATTCAGCAAAAATGGCGGCCTGCCAGCCACTTTCAAAGCCGCATTCGCCCCGGCAATCAATCCCTGACCCGCCGCCTCCTCATAACCGGACGTGCCATTGATCTGCCCCGCAAAGTAAAGTCCAGACACCCGCTTGGTCTCGAGAGTCGAATGCAACTGGGTCGGTGGACAGTAATCATACTCCACTGCGTAACCCGGCCGAATGATCTCCGCCTTCTCCAGCCCCTCAATCGATCGAATGAAATCAATCTGAACCTCAAAGGGCAGGGAAGTCGACACCCCGTTGACGTAGTACTCCTGAGTGTGCAGACCCTCCGGCTCAAGAAAAACCTGGTGCCGCTCCTTCTCCGCAAAGCGCACCACCTTGTCCTCGATCGATGGACAATAGCGCGGCCCCACCCCCTCAATTCGACCACAATACATCGGCGATTTGTCCAAATTCGCCCGAATCACCTCATGGGTCTTCGAGTTCGTATAGGTCACCCAACAGGGCAATTGTTCCACGTGGAACTTATTTTGGTCCCAATGATTCAGCGTGAACAAGGACTTTTCCTCCTCTAGCACCCCACTCAAATAGGAAAACCGCGGCGGCGGGTCATCCCCAGGCTGCGCCTCACACTTGGTGAAATCAATCGACCGCCCATTGATCCGGCACGGCGTGCCGGTCTTGAATCGCTTCACCTCAAACCCCAAGTGCAACAAACTGTCCGACAACGTCGAAATACTGTCCCCCATCCGCCCACCCGATTGGTTCTGCAAACCCACATGAAGCAACCCCCGCATGAACGTTCCCGAGGAAACCACCACCGATCGAGCCAGATAAATGACCCCCAAACTCGTTCGCACCCCCATCACCCGATCCTCCCCATCCACCAAAATCTCCGCCACATTCCCCTGATGCATGTCCAAATTCACCTGGTTCTCCAGCAACCACTTCATCCGAAACTGATACGCCTTCTTGTCGCACTGCGCCCGAGGCGCCTGAACCGAGGGTCCCTTTCGGGCATTCAACATCCGAAACTGAATCCCCGTCGCATCCGTGTTCAATCCCATCACCCCTCCCAGCGCATCAATCTCACGCACCACATTGCCCTTGGCTAACCCACCAATCGCCGGATTGCAGGACATCTGACTCACCGTGTCCAAGTTCTGAGTCAATATCGCCGTCTGAGCCCCCAACCTCGCGGCCGCCATCGCCGCCTCAACCCCCGCATGTCCCGCCCCGCAAACCAGTACGTCATACGTCTTGGGAAAGGTAAAAAGAGCGGCCGGAAGGGTGGACATGGGGGCAGAATACTACACCGTCCAGCAACCATTTCATCCTCGAAAAAGGACCCGTTGTTCCACGTGGAACAAATCAATCCGACCCGTCCTCCTTTTCACCAACAAACCCCTGAACCCCCACCCAGCGCTTGCTTCCCCGCCAAAGCTGGCTAGGTTGAGTCTCCTTTCACATCATGGCCAAAGCGACATCCTCCGCCCCTCCTGCTGGCAGCCACGCCGCCGCTCCCATCAATCAGTCACTCACCCCCGATGACAAAATCGGACTCTACCGATTGATGAGCCGCATCCGGAGATTCGAACAAGTTTCTCTCCAACACTACCAGGGCGGCAAGATGGCCGGCTTCCTCCACCTCTACATCGGCCAAGAATCCGTCGCCGTCGGCACCATCTCCCTCCTCGGCGAAAACGACCACGTCATCACCGCCTATCGCGACCACGCCCACGCTCTCGCCGTCGGCATGGGTATGGACGAGTGCATGGCCGAACTCTTCGGAAAAGCCACCGGCTGCTCGAAAGGGAAGGGCGGTTCGATGCACTATTTCGAACCCTCCAAAAACTACTGGGGCGGCCACGGCATCGTCGCCGGCCAGACCCCCCTCGGCCTCGGTCTCGCCTACGGCCTCAAATTCAAAAAACTCAAAGGCGCCGCTCTCTGCTACCTTGGCGACGGGGCCGTCAACCAAGGCGCCTTCCACGAGTCCCTCAATCTCGCCGCACTCTGGAGCCTCCCCGTCATCTACATCATCGAAAACAACGGCTACTCCATGGGCACCAGCCAAAGCCGCTCTTCAGCCTATCCTTCCTGCCTCGCCGAACGCGCCGCAGGCTACGATATGGATTGGGAACTTTTCTCCGGCGAAGATATCTACGAAGTTCGCGCCCGAACCCAAGTGGCCATCGAACGCGCCCATACGCTTTCCCGCCCAGCCGTTCTCGAAATCGCCACCTACCGCTGGGAAGGCCACTCCGTCGCCGACGCCAACAAAGAAAAATACCGCACCAAGGAAGAAGTCGAACGCTTCAAAAATGAGCACGACCCCATCCAACGCTGGAGACGCGTCCTCATTGAAGAAGGCATCGCCTCTGAGGAAGACTTGAAAAAAATCGACAAGGAAGCCCAAAAAGAAGCCGAAGCTTCCGGCGACTTTGCCAAAGCCAGTCCCTATCCCACTCCCGAATCCATCTTCGAAGACGTTTACTGGGAAGTCGACAACAAGACCGACGCCGGCCAAACAGGACGCCACTTCTTCAACGATTGATTGGCCCAACCTCACCGCACCCAACCCCCTCTTTCCTGATTCTTTCCCCCTCCTGATATGCCCCGCCGCCTCTCATACCGCCACGCCCTCCGCGAAGCCTTCGATGAGGAACTCGCCCGCGATCCCATGGTCGTCTTGATGGGTGAGGAAGTCGCCCAATACAACGGTGCCTACAAAGTCACCGAAGGCCTTTGGGACAAATGGGGTGATGACCGTATCGTCGATACTCCCATCAGTGAGGCCGGTTTCATCGGCATGGGAATCGGCGCTTCCATGCTCGGCGTTCGCCCCGTCATGGAACTCATGTTTTGGAGCTTCTACACCGTTGCTTGGGATCAAATCGTCAACAACGCCGCCATGGTTCGCTACATGTCCGGCGGTAAAATCAATTGCCCCATCGTCATCCGCGGACCTGCCAACGGCGGCACCGGCGTCGGCGCTACCCACAGCCACACTCCCGAAAACATCCTCGCCAATTTCCCCGGCATGAAATGCGTTTGCCCCTCAAACGCCTATGACGCCAAAGGCCTCATGAAGGCCGCCATCCGCGACAACGATCCCGTCATGTTCATGGAGAGCACCAAGCTCTACGGTGAAGAATGGGATGTCCCTTCCAACGACGAACTGCCCGACGGCGAACTCTTCATCCCCCTCGGTGTCGCCGATGTCAAACGCGAGGGCAGCGACATCACCCTCATCGCCCACGGTCGCGCGGTCATCACCTGCCTGAAAGCCGCTGAAATCCTTGAAGCCGAACACGGCATCAGCGCGGAAGTGGTGGATATCCGAACCATCCGTCCCCTCGATGAAGAAACCATCCTCGAGTCCGTCGCTAAAACCCATCGCGCCATTTACGTCGAAGAAAACAAACCCTTCTGCGGCGTCGGAGCCCAAATCGCCTACATGATCCAAAGCACCATATTCGACGAACTCGACGCCCCCGTCCTCCGCATCAATTCCCTCGATGCACCCGCCATCTACAGCCCGCCCCTCGAGGCCATCCAACTTCCAACACCCGAGGTCGTCGTCGAAAAGGCCCTCAGCATCTGCTAACATCCACCCCCTTTCGCCCTAACTTAGCCTAACACGAGCTTATGCCGAAGATCATCGAAATGCCCAAACTAAGTGACACCATGACCGAGGGAACCCTCGCCAAATGGATTGTCAAAGAAGGTGACACCGTCACCACCGGCAAGCCTATCGCCGATGTCGAAACCGATAAGGCCACCATGGAAATGACCTCCTTCTTTGAGGGCACTCTCCACAAGCTCCTCGTCAAAGTCGGAGAAAAAATTCCCCTCGGTGCTGCCATGGCTGTCGTCCTCGAAGACGGCGAAGAAGCCCCCGCCAACCTCGACGAACTCATCGCCAAGGCCAATGCCGCCGCCGCACCTGCCGCCGAAACCAAAACAGGCGATACCAAGGCCGATACCCCTCAGCGCGCCACTTCTAGTCTCCTCCCCAAAGCTCCTTCTGCCAGCCGCCGCCCCGCCGCCCGTTCCTCCAGCAACGTCCGCGTCAAAGCGTCTCCTCTCGCACGCAAAGTCGCCGACGAACTCGGCGTCGATCTCTCTCGTGTCGATGGCACCGGACCTGGCGGACGCATCGTTCGCGCCGACGTCGAATCCGCTCCCAAAGGCGGCAGCGGGGCAGGGGGCAAGTCCGCTCCCGCCACCCCCACCATTCGTCCTGTCGTCGGTCCAGAAGACGAACGCGTGCCGACCTCGACCATGCGCAACATCATCGCCGAGCGCCTGCTCGCTTCGAAAACGCAGATCCCGCACTTCTATCTGCAGATCGACATCGATGCCGAACCTCTCATGGACTTCCGCAGCCAACTCAATGCCACAGCGGAGAAAAACGGCGGCAACAAATACACCTTCAACGACTTCATCCTCAAGGCCGTCATCCGCGCCGCCGGAACAGTTCCCGCCATCAATGCGGCTTGGGATGGTGACGCCATCGTCAAATACAAATCCGTTGGCCTCAGTGTCGCCATCGCGGTCGAAGACGGCCTCGTCACTCCCGTCATCAAACAAGCCGAGAAAAAGACCCTTCTGGAAATCAGCGAGGCCGTCAAAGACATGGCCTCCCGCGCCAAAAATAAGAGACTTACTCCAGACGAATTCGCTGGCGGCACCATCACCGTTTCTAATCTTGGTGCTTACGGAATTGACCAGTTCTCTGCGATCATCAATCCGCCCCAAGCCGCCATCCTCTCCATCGGCTCCATCCGCAATACCCCCGTCGTCGATAGCAAAGGCGCCATCGTCGCAGGCAAACGCATGTGGCTCGGCCTCAGCGGAGACCATCGTGTCGTTGACGGCGCTGTCGCTGCCACCTTCCTCGCGGAAATGAAAAAGCTCCTCGAGAATCCGGCCCTGATGCTTCTCTAGCCAGCTTTAGCCTGGATGATTCATGAACTTCGTTGCGAAAACGCTGGAAAGCCCGCGGCTGCCAGGCGGGCGCAGTTTTGAAATGCTGAGTGCATTGGTCCATGCTCGATGCCTTTCAAAACAAGCCCAACGCCGCAGACATGGGCTTTCCAGCGTTTGCAGTAGAAGGCTCATGAATCATTCAGGTTAGCTCCATCGCCCCACCCGGCTATCAAGTTGAAAAACTTGACCGCTCACATGCTGCATCGTGTCCAGCATCACGATGAATCGTGCCGCATCTTCCACCGTGTTAAACCGCCCCAACGCATGCCTCGACTCCAATTCCGCCCGGCGCTCCGCATCCCTCAATAGAGCCGCCGTCATTCTCGTCTCAAGCAATCCCGGCAGCACGCAGTTGGACCTCACGTTCCGTGCCCCATATTCCAGCGCTATCGACTTCGTCAGCCCTATCATCCCGGCCTTCGCCGCCGCATAATTGGCCTGCCCAAACGTCCCCTGAATCGCTGCAAAAGAGCCCAACTGAATCAGGTGTCCCCCACGCTGTCGACTCATCAACTTCAGCGCCTCGCGCGCACAACGAAAAGCCCCTGTTAGGCTAACATCCACTACCCCCTCAAACTGCTCAACCGTCATCTTCACCACCGACCCATCATCAATAACCCCCGCCTGATTCACCACCAAGTCCACCCGCTCAAGACTCGCAAAAAAAGCCTTCACCGCATCACTATCTCTCACATCCATTACATCCCGACCCGGCGCATGCACCACCCAGCTTTCCGCCAACAAACCCCGAGCCACCGCCTGCGCTAGCGTCCCTTCGCCCCCCGTGATAACGGCCACCTTGCTCATCTTCTTCATGCGATGGGATCCGGACAAACCTCCCGCCGCTGACACTTCACACAGTGGTCACCCAAGTAAAACGCATCCAGAAAAGTCATCAATTCCCTAATCGTCTCGCGATCCTCCGTCACCACCCCCGCTTCAAAGTTCCGCCGATGCGGACTCTTCGCCCCCATCCCCGCACCGGTTAGATTGGCCGAACCCACATACGCTTTCCTCCCATCCGCAATCACACACTTCATGTGCATGCGCGGACAAAGGATCCGCTCAAATCCCTCCGCCTCCACCAACTCAGGAAACCGGTCAAAATCCTCCCGAAATCTCGGCCCCGGCTCCTTCGCATGCACCAACCGAATCTCCACCCCCTCCCGCAACTTGTCCGCCAGCACCTTCAAAAACGGCACAAAATCATTTCCATCCTCAATGTAAAGATCCTTGATGTCCGCCGTCACAATCCACAGCAACCGACGCGCTTCCATCACCAGCTCTTTGAGCACCAACTGGTAAGTCGCTTCGTTCAGAACAAGACGCGTCTGGGACATCAAACCCCATCCTGCACCATTTGCTCCCCTCCGCAAAGCCCGAAGCTCTCTCAATCGGCAAACACCTTGAACAACTCCACTTCAAAAATCAGCGTCTCATTCGGACCAATGTCCATGCCCGCCCCGCGCGCCCCATACGCCAATTCCGAAGGAATAAAGAAACGCGTCTTCCCACCTTCCTTCATCAATTGCACTCCCTCGGTCCATCCCTTGATCACCCGATTCAGCGGAAACTCAATCGTCTGAAACCGCGAATACGAACTGTCAAACTCCACCCCGTTGAGCAGCGTGCCCCGATAGTGCACCTCAACCGTATCTGTCGCCTTCGGACTCTTCCCTGAACCCTCTTCCAGCACAAGGTATTGAAGTCCACTCGGTGTTGTCACAACACCTTCTTTGGAACCATTTTCAGCGAGAAAGGCACGACCGGCTTCGAGAGCAGCTTGAGACATAGAATAGGGAAGGGGAGAGCAGTTAAATTCGGGAGCGCAGGAGATGCCTGCAAACGCGTCCCCTCGCAACCCTCTTTTTAGCCTTCCTTCACCGCATGCTCAGCCCGCCGAAGTCGCATTGGCCCTTTCCAAACCCTCGTCGATGATCAAAAGGAAATGAAACGCCGAACGTTCCATCAGTTCCTCGCCACCCAAGCAGCGCTTACCACCGCAGCCTCCGGCGAACCACTTTTGAATCGTCTCTTCAACCCAAAAGAACCCATGAAAACCGCGACCCATCCCCTCACCGTCCGCCGCTCTGCTGAACGTGGCCACGCCGACCATGGCTGGCTCAAATCCCATCACTCCTTCTCCTTCGCCGACTACTACGACCCCGCTCACATGGGCTTCCGCAGCCTTCGCGTCATCAACGAAGACCACATCGCTTCCGGCGGCGGTTTCCCCACCCACCCGCACCGCGACATGGAAATCTTCTCCTACGTCGTCAAGGGTGCCCTCCAGCACAAAGACAGCCTCGGCAACGGCCGCATCCTCCAGCCCGGCCAAATCCAACTCATGAGCGCCGGCAAAGGCGTCCTCCATAGCGAGTTCAATCCCTCCCCAGACGTCACCACTCACATGCTGCAAATCTGGATCCAACCTCGCGAACGCAACCTCGTCCCCAGCTACACCGAGTGGCATCCCGACACCGCCAGCGAAGCCGCACCCAAAGTGCTCGTCATCTCCAGCGACGGCCGCGACCGCTCCGCCACCATCCAGCAAGACGCCGACGTCTACCGCGTCCGCCTCTCCAAAAACGAATCCATCTCCCACCACCTCCGCAACGGCCGCGGCCTCTGGTTCCAACTCATCAAAGGCAACGTGACCATCGGCGACACCACCCTGACCCCTGGCGACGCCATCAGCACCGAAACCGCCGCCACCCTCTCCTTCACCGCCACCACCGACGCCGAAGGCCTCCTTTTCGATCTAGGCTAATGCCACACCATCATCAGACTCCGCGACATGTCCCGTTAGGTTCATCTCGCGGGCTCTGAAGTGCTCCCGATCCGCCACCGCGCCTGACGCAGCACTGCATTCTGCCCTTTCTTCAACGCCTCAAACCACACCGTCAAAAGTGACCCGTCACTCAGTTCAACCGTGCTCGGATAACCCAAATCCCCCCAACTGCCATCGCCCGAAATCGTCATCGGCGCGCTCCAAGTTTGGCCATTGTCCGCGCTGAGCCGGGCTTGATTCCCATAAGGCTTGCGACGGTGACCATACGACATCAACAAACGGCCATCCGACAGCCGCAGCAGATGAGAGGGAAGTCCCCAGACCCCAATCGAATGTGGCACGCTCCATGTTCTCCCTCCATCTCGCGATTCAGTCTGTAGGGTCTCTCCCTTATTGTTAACGTTATGATTTCGAATCTGCGCAATGAGCGTCCCATCACCTGCTTCCACCGCATGCGCCTCATGATAATCACTCGCCACCGTGTCCCCGGGGCGACCAGGAATCTCAGCCAGCATCTGCCACGTCAACCCGTCATCTTTCGACTCAGCAACCCCGATCCTCTTTTCAGCAGTCCAAAGTTGCTTCCCGACATAAAGCAATCGGCCATCCGCCAGTTGAATCGGCCCATGCGGACTGTTCACCCGTGTCGGAATGCGCGCAGACCAGGAGATACCGCCATCCGTGGATCGTAGCGACCACTCACCCAGCTCCTTTTTCCTCTCCTTCGCCGTCAACCAATCACGCTCCGCCTTCCACCGACGCACTTTCTCCGGCTCCCAGTCCGCCATCTTCTCAGGTGACGACATCAAACGCCCCTCGTAAGCCAGTGAGGAAAAGGTCGTCACAATCAGCGTCCCCTTGGCAGTCTCCAGAATTCCCGCATCCCGATCATCGAGCGGCCCGTCATGCAGCACTCGCGGAAACGTCCAGGTCTCTCCTCCGTCGTTCGACTTCATCGCATGAACCTGTCCAAAAGGACACACATGCGCCTCACGCCCACCCGACCACGTCACCCAAAGCTCACCATTCGAGCGCCGCACCACCGTCGGCCAGCCCGCATAAAACTCGGGTTGCTGGGAAATGACTCGCAAGTCAGCCACCTCAGCCGTAGGCGCACCACCGCCGAAGACCCATGGAGAGATAACAGTTAGCAAGGCAGCGCCAATAAAAGCGCGCTGGTACATCGGGATGGAAGCTGTGACGTCGGACACCAAACACCAACGCCCTCACCAGAGAGCATGTTGCTGAATCACTCAGTTCCCCCGCTTCCAAATCACCCAACACTCCGGCGGTGCCGCCGTCCGATTCACCGGACGCAAATGCTGCACCTCGAACGCCCTCGCGTCCAGCGTCCCCGCCCACTCCGCAATCCGCACCGCCTCCTCCGCTCCGCCCTCGTGCCCCGGATACACCGCCACCGTCACCAGCCCCCCTGGCCGCACCCACTCCACCGCCTGCTTCAAGGCCACCATCGTCGTCTCCGTTTGCGTGATGCACTGCTTATCCGAACCCGGCAAATACCCCAGATTAAACATCACCGCCGCCAGCCTCTCCCTCAACGCTCCAGGCAGCCGAATCGGCATCGTTTCATGCCCCGCTTGAAACAAACTGAAATCACTCGCCGCCACGCCAGCCTCCAGCAATCGCCTCCCCGCGTTCTCCACCGCAGCCGCCTGCACATCAAATCCATACACATGCCCGCCAGGCAAAACCTGCCGACACAAAAACAACGTGTCATGCCCGTTCCCCAGCGTCGCATCCACCACCACATCACCCGGCCGCAACCGATCCTCCAACAGCAACTGCGACCACCGCACCGCCGACGGCAAACCCCCTGAAGAACTGGCAAGTCGTGGCATCATCATCGTCAAAGGTTGTGCCTCAAATCCACCTCCACCTCAAGCTCCTTCCCATCCATCCAATGCTCCACCAAATGCCGCGCCGCCCAAGGTGCCCGCAACGCTCCCTTCGACCCTAACCCATTGAAAAAACCCACCCGCTCATGCGCCGGATGCCTCCCCACCAGCAGCTTCGCCCGCTTCACGATCGGCCGCACCGCCGTCTGCACCTGCAGCCACTCCACGCCACCCACCACCAGCCCATCCACCCGCTCCCGCAGCCTCGCCAACTTCTCAGGGCTCCCCTCATGCGGAAACCTCGCATCAAACTCCGGCTCATACGTCGGCCCCAATCTCACCTCCCCATCCCCCCTCGGCAACACCCAGCACCCACTGCTGTTCACCACGCGCTCCTCACCCGCCAACTGCGACGCCCGCGCCTGAATGATGCTCCCTCTCGCCGACTGGAACGGCACCCAGTCAAACCACGGATGCCGCACCGCCTCCCAACCCTGACAAAAGATCACCGCCCCAAACACCTCGCCCTCCCACCTAACTCCCACCCCCACCTCATCAACCACAGCATCTCCTCTTACCTCCCCCATCCGCCAACAACCCCGCTCCTCAAAAAACCGCCGACTCGCCCGCAAATACACCTCCGCATCCAGATACCCCCCACCACTTTGCTCAAAGCCCCCATGCCTCACGCAAAACTGCCGCTCATCCAGTAACCCAACATCCGCCCCATCCCCCCAGTCCACCCGCACCACCTGCCGCGCCAACACCGGATCCTCCATCCGCCTCCGAAACAAAGCCCGCGCCGCCTCATCCCGAAACAACCGCACCTGTTTCAACGGAAAATAGACCCTCTCTCCCACCCTCTGCTCCACCCCCTCATAAAACGCCACCGCCTCATCCCGCTGCGACTCAAACCGCCAGTTCAAATTCAACCGCATCCCCGTGATCGGCGTTACCAGCCCCGCCGCGATCTTCGAACACGTCACCGCCTCATCTCGATCCACCACCACAAACGGCACCCCACGCTCCCATAGCCGCCACGCCAGCGCCGTCCCCGCCAGACCCTGACCCACAATCAAAACTCGCTCCTCCGCCCGCATCGCCCTCCCTATGCCGGAACTCCGCAGAGAAATCAACCACCCACCTTGCAGTCCCCCCACTTCCCGTCTTTCTTAGCCCTCATGCGCCCCGCCCGCCCCAACCGCCACAGCCAACCCTCCACCCCTGGCAAATCCCAGGTCAACGTCTACGACGAGTCCGACCTCGACGCCCTCCTCCAGGCCCGGCCCAACCCCATCGTCCTCGTCCTCGACTGCATCCAGGACCCCCATAACCTCGGCGCCTGCCTCCGCACCGCCGATGCCGCCGGCGTCGCTGCCGTTATCCTCCCCAAAGACAAATCCGCTCCCGTCACCGAAACCGTCCTCCGCGTTTCCTGCGGCGGTGCCGAAAACGTCCCCATCGTCCGCGTCACCAACCTCGCCCGCGCCATGGACAAACTCAAAGAACTCGGCGTCTGGCTCGTCGGCACCGCTGATGAAGCCACCCAGTCCATCTACCAGATCGATCTCAAAGGCCCCATCGGCATTGTCATGGGCGCCGAAGGCACCGGCATGCGCCGCCTCACCAGCGAACACTGCGACTTCCTCGCCCAAATCCCCATGGCCGGCAAAGTCGAATGCCTCAACGTCTCCGTCGCCACCGGCGTCTGCCTCTTCGAAGCCGTCCGCCAACGCCAATAAAAGTGTCGCAAGCCGCCAGCTTGCCCGCCTGCATTCTTTTGGTCGGCAGCGCAGTCCTACTTCCCAGCCGGCACAAACGCCTTCACGAACTCCAGGCACTTCGTGATGTCCCCCACGCTGTTCTCCCAGTTGTACTCATACTCGGTGTGCACCGGCCCATAGAACCCGCCCTCAACGAACGCATTCAAAATCGCCGTCACATCGGACACCCCCGTCCCATAAGGCACATCATGCGCCTTCGGATTGCCCTTCTCATTCAGATCCTTCAAGTGGCTGTCAAAAATCCGCCCCTTCAAAATCCGCACACACTCCACCGGATCCAATCCTGACCTTACCCAGTGCCCCGTGTCCGCACACGCCCCCATCCGCGCATCCCGATCCTTCACCAGCCCCAGCACATAATTCGGGTCCCAAAACAGATAAGACCGATCCAACGGCTTCCGCGGGTGATTGTGAATCGCAATCTTGATGTCGAACTCCTTCACCAGCGCCTCAATCTGGTCCATCGCCGCCACATCCGGCTCCGTCGTCAGAATCCCGATCCCCATCGTCTTCGCAAAAGCAAACACCTTCCGGTTCTCCACGTCATCCTTGCCCAGCCTCACCACCCCATACGCCACCGCCGTCACCCCCTCCTTCGCCAGCTTAGCCTTCACCGCCGCAATCACCTCCTCCGGTGACTCATGGTTAAACACCACATCCGCCTGCTCAGCGGACAACTTCTGCTTCGGATAAAACTCAATCGTCTTCCCTCCCGCCTGCGCCGTTTTCTCGATCGCCTCCATCACACTGAACATCCGAAAGCTATAAGCCTGACACCCCGCATAAAACACCCCCACTTTCGCCGACTCCGGAATCTCCGCCCCGCTCAACCCATTCAAACACAAACCCAACGACAAAAACAGACTCAATAATTTTTTCATGACATCAAAGACTCAAACCCGAAACAACGGACCCAGAACAAAACACCTCCCGCAACCTCCTCTTTCACCGAAAGTCACCTCATCAGTGACGTTCCATCAATACCCACACTACCATGCCACCCACGCTCGTCCCTCTTCTCCTGTTGGTCAGCAACACCCTCTCCCTCACCAGCTGCATGAGCTGGGCCATGCGCTGGAAAATCCCTCCCCCCACAGTCGGCGATCACATTGGCGCCGCCGCTCTAGACGTCCTCACCTTACCCATCCAAGCCATCGCCATCCCCACCAGCTTCGCACTCGACCATCACTCCCAGTCAAAAAAATCATCTCCCGAGCCCATCCCCACCACCAAAAAACCATCTCCCAAAGACGAACTCTGATCGACCGCTTCCAACGATGGCCTCCACCCCAACCACCAAAATCACCATAATCCAAGCCCACGCCTCCACCGCATTTCCCAAATCAACCGCTTGCGCCAAAACAAATTTTGGTTATAAAGGCGAGGTCGCCAATTGAAGGTTTCCTCCTCTAAATGGTCAGCACTCCAAGAAAGCTTGGAATTCTGAAAATTAGATAAATTCTTTCAATTCTAAAAAATATCTTGCAGTCCGGTTATTTTTGACGATACTTTGTTTCTATTGCGGGTATAGCTCAATGGTAGAGCTCTAGCCTTCCAAGCTAGCTACGAGGGTTCGATTCCCTCTACCCGCTCCAGAAATAGAAAAGTATCTGTCAAAACTTCAGCAACCTCACTGCAATATGAAAGCGCTCCTTCCCTTTTCCGCACCACGTCTTCTGGTGCCTCTGGCGTTCTTCGGTTCCGCGCTCCTCGCCTCTGCCGCTCCCAAATGCGACGATATCTCCAACGATGTTCGCAAGGCCATTTCCAGTGACCCCGCTAAAACCCTCATGATCGTCGAAGACGCCCTCGTCATCAGTGAGGCATGCGCCTGCGAAATCGTCCGCGCCGCCATCGAAGCTTCCAAAGCCGACGAAGCCCTGAAGCAGCAAATCGTCCAGACGGCTCTCGCTGTGGCCCCCAAAATGGCCCCCATGATCACCGAATGCGCTGGCATGCAGGGCAACATCCCCGTCCCCGTCGCTGCTACCCCAGCCGTCGCCGAAGACGCTCAAGTCACCTACTCCGGCAAAAGCGGCAAAGACGCCAAGTCCGTCCTCCCTGTCATGCCTCCTCCACCCGTCGAGGACGTCGAAGAGTTCACCTACATCCCCCGCGACATCCGCGGCATTTACCTCATCGCACCCGGCGGCGTTGGCGTGATCGGACAACGCACCACCGAAGAAATCTGCGAAGACGACAAGGACGACCATGACAGTGATAAGGACAAGCCCAAGCCCCCTCATCGCCGCATCATCAGCCCCATCTCCAAGTCCGTCGCCACCAACTGATTTCGCCCTCCCACCGAACCCGGTCGCCCTTCAATCTTTCCACCCGCTCACCCATCATGCGCCTTACGACCACATCCCTCCTGGCTGGCTCGCTACTCCTGTTGGGCAGCACCTCAGCCTCCGCACAAGGCCTCCTCGCCGTCCAACGCGCTGCGGATTTCTCCCGCGCTGAGCCCGTCACCTGGTCCATCGGAGTCAACGGTGGTTACGACAGCCTGAAGTATGGCGAAAGCAATGAGTTCTACCCCGACATCGAATCCTTCTTCATCCAGGGCGGCGTAGGCGCCACCTACACCAAAGTCGATCGCCGCACCCCCTGGAGCTTCGATATCGACGGCGGCATCATCAACTACCTCGACGACGCCCCCCGCAACGACGACACTTTCTACAGCGCCCGCGCTGCCTTCAACATCGCTCACGAAATCTCCGAGCGCCTGAAAATCAGCAACAACGCCTTCGGCACCTACGAAGTCGAGCCTAACACCGCCATGGGCGCTTCCACGACCCTCTGGAACGGCCAATACTTCTACGGCTACGAAAACTTCAACCTCAGCTACGCCTGGTCCCGCCGCATCACCACTACCACTTCCTACACCATCGACTCTATCCGCTACCAGGATGACTTCGTCTCCCAGTCGGAAGACCGCCTCTCCCAGCTCGTCGCCCAACAAGTCTCCTACGCCCTCACTCCCCGCACCAGCCTCACCGCTGAGTATCGCTACCGCATGGTCAACTTCCTCAATCGCTCGGATGTCGACTACCGCTCCCACTACATCCTCGCCGGCATCGACCACGCCTGGAGCCAGCGCCTCTCCGCCTCCGTCCGTGGTGGTGTTGAAATGTTCAGCTCAGACCGCACCGACAGCACCGCCCCCTACGGCGAGTTCGCCCTCGACTACGCAGTCGCCCGCACCACCTCCATCCGCTGGTTCAGCGCCCTCGGCTTTGACGGCACGGAAATCCAGAACTTCGATTCCCGCTACTCCTTCCGCACCGGCATCAATGCCACCCACCAAGTCGATCGCCGCCTCACCCTCAATGGCGGCCTCTCCTACGTCTACAGCGACTTCGACGGCGGCGACATCAGCCCCAGCATCACCGAAAACTCCATCCTCGCCTCCGCTGGTTTGAGCTACCTCCTCTGGTCCAACATCAGCATGAACGCCCAATACTCCTACACCATCTTGGACTCCGAAGACCCCACCCGCGACTTCGATCGCAACCGGGTTTCCCTCGGCATGAGCGCCTCCTTCTAAACTGCCCCCTCGCATACGAACAGCCTCCCTCCAGAACTCCTTCTCAAACCCCAGCGGTCTTGCTCCACGCAACGCCGCTGGTTTCTTTGCAACCACAAAGCTTAACTTTCCTTAACCAATCAAGCCTCCCCTCTAAGACGCCATGAACGCCCTCGGAAACGACTCCACTCGACAAGGCCTCGACACCTGGCAAGTCCTCCGCAATCGCTTCGGCCTCATCTTCTCCTGCCTCATCCTCGTCTTCGCCGTCTCCCTCATCGTCACCTACATCATGCCGCGCAAATACCGCGGCCGCGTCGAAATGCGCATCGAACGCCGTGACGTCAAAATCGACGTCTTCGACGAAGGCCGCTCCTTCGACTCCATGGTCATGTCCGAACAATGGATGAAGACCGAAATCGACACCATCACCAAAGCCGAAACCCTCTACCCCGTCGTCGACGCCCTCGAACTCCAAAAACACTGGAACGCACCCACCCGCCAAATCGCACTGCGCCGCCTCCAAGCCAATCTCGATACCCAGGCCGCCCTCCGCTCCGACCTCGTCACCATCGAATACTACGACGAAGACGCCGCCCGCGCCGCCGAAGTCGCCAACGCCGTCGCCGACAGCTACATGGCCAAACGCATCAGCATCGACCGCAAACAAAAAGAAGAAGCTCTCACCGCCATCAAAAAACAAATCGCCGAGCAGGAAGCCCTCGCCAGCTCCGCCCGCGAACGCAAACTCGCCGCCCAACGCGCCGCCGGCATCGTCGGCGACATCAGCAGCAGCGGCACCTTCTCCAATCGCCCTGGCTACGAAATCACCACACCCGAGCAGCAACTCGAAATCACCCGCCAAAACGAAATGGTGAAACTCAATCGGGAGATCCAGGCCCTCGAAGCCGAAATGCAGGGCCTCACCAAACTCACCACCGACCAAATCGCCCAGCAAGCCTCCGCCCTCCAGCTCCAAAATCCCACCCTCGCCTCCCTTCAATCCCAACTCAATCAAAACACCGTCCGCCTCCAGGGCCTCCTCCAGTCCGGCCTCGGTGGCAAACACCCCACCGTCCTCGCCGAACGCGCTCAAGTCGAACAAAACACCAAACTCATCGTCGAAACTGTCCAGGGTCACATCGCCGGCCTCCAAAACAAACTCGCCGCCGCGAATGACCAAAAAGCCGGTCTCCAAAAATTCAACGATACCTCCAAAACCGACGCCCTCGACCAGCAGGCCGGCATGAGCGACTACGTTGCCGCCTCCCGCGAACTCGAAGACCTCGAACGTCTCCTCCTCCAGCAAAAAGGCCGCTACGCCGAGGAAAAATCCGCCCTCGAACTCGTCAAAAGCCCCGCCACCATCTTCGCCAAAGCCGAAATCGAACCCAAACCCGCCAAGCCCAACACCATGTTGAACCTCGCCCTCGGCGGCTTCCTCGGTCTCATGCTCGGCGTCGGCCTCGCCTTCGGCCTCGAGTCCCTCGACACCACCGTCCGCTCCCTCGACGACGTCGAACGCTACCTCGGCGTCCCCGTCCTCGCCGTCATCCCCCGCGACGTCGGCGTCCTCCACCGCACCAGCGGCTTCACCCCCGACGCCGAAGCCTACCGCATCCTCCGCACCAACCTCGAATTCAATCGCAAAAACCCCAACGCCAACTGCATCACCGTCGTCTCAGGCGGCGCCGGTGAAGGCAAATCCACCACCCTCACCAACCTCGCCTTCGTCTGCGCCCAGGGCGGTTACAACGTCCTCCTCATCGACGCCGACCTTCGCCGCCCCCGCCTCCACACCCTCTTCGACGTCTCCAACCAAAAAGGTCTCACCAACTACCTCGCCACCCAGATCCCCCTCGAAGAAGTCGTCATCCAAACCCCCGTCGAAAACCTCTACTTCCTCCCCAGCGGTCTCCTCCCCGCCGACAGCGCCGGCATCCTCAACTCCCAGCGCATGTCCGAACTCATCGAAGATGTCAAAGCCCGCTTCGACCTCGTCCTCATCGACTCCCCACCCATCCTCGGCGTCAGCGACGCCTCCGTCCTCGTCAATGAAGCCGACCTCACCATCATCGTTGTCCAACATCGCAAACTCCCGCGCCAAATGTTGTTGCGCGTGAAACAAGCCATCGAAAACGTCGGCGGCACTGTCCTCGGCGTCGTCCTCAACAACGTCGACACCCGCACCGACTCCCAATACCAATACTACACCAGCTACTACACCTACTACACCCCCACCAACGCCTCCGGCCCCTCCGGCGCCAGCAACAAACCCCGCAAAAAACGCCAGTCCAAAATCGAAACCGCCGCTGTCGACACCACCGCCAAAGTCGAACCCAAACCCGCCGCCCTCGACGCTGACCTCTTCTAACCCTCATCCTATCCGACCATGAAAACCCTCCTCCACCTCATCGTCCTCCTCACCCTTTCAGCGAACTCCCTGCTCGCCCAAAACTCCGAAATCCCCCTCACCCCGGGCGACCGCATCAGCCTCACCATCGGCGGCGTCCCCCCGGAGGAAGTCCCCCAAATCTCCAAAGTCTACACCGTCAGCGACTCCGGCACCATCAACCTCCTCCACATCCAGGAGGTCCGCGCCGCCGGCCTCAAACCCTCCGCCCTTCAGCGCGCCATCGAATCCGCCTACAAATCCCAGGAAATCTACACCAACCCCACCGTCACCGTCTCCATCGACTCCATCGTCGGTGACACCGGCCGCCAAGTCTACGTCTCCGGCGTCGTCCAACCCGGACCCAAACCCTACAAACCCGGCATCACCGCCTACCAAGTCATCATGGCCGGCGGCGGCCCCACCCCCTACGCCAGCCTGAAGAAAACCCGCATCGTCCGCACCAACCCCGATGGCACCCGCAAAACCATCCCCGCCGACCTCAGCAAATACTCCAGCAACCCCAGCGTCGACATCTCCCTCCAACCCGAAGACCAAGTCATCGTCCCCGAGTAACCCCGTGGAGCAAGCCGCTGGCTTGCCTCCCGCTCCCACCGTCACTCCACATTCTGAATCTGCTCCCGGATCTTCTCCAGCTCCGTCTTCGCCGCCACCACCAGGTGCGCCAGCGCCGCATCATTCGCCTTCGCACCCATTGTGTTGAACTCCCGGAAAAACTCCTGCGACAGGAAATCCAAACTCCGCCCCACCGCCTCCCCACTGTCCATCCCAGCGCGAAACTGCTTCAAGTGACTCGCCGCCCGCGCCAGTTCCTCTGAGATATCGCAGCGATCCGCATACAGCGCGATCTCCTTCACCAGCCGCTCGTCCTCCAGCGGCAGCTCCATGCCCGCATCCGCCAGCCGCTGCCGCAGCGCTGCCCGATGCTGCACCACCACCTGCGGCGCCAAAACCGTGATCTCCCCCAGCAACCGCTCAATCTCCGCCAACCGCCCCAGCAGCTCCTCCTTCAAGTTTGCCCCCTCCACCTCACGCATCGCGATCAAGTTCGTCAGCGCCTCCTCAAACGCCGCCTGCAACGGCTCCATGTCAAAAGCCTCCACGTCCTCAGCCGTCCCCTGCACCATCACCCCCGGCAACCTCAGCAGCTCCGCCATCGCCAACTCCCCAGGCACGCCCAGCTTCGCCCCCAGCACCCGCGCCTGCTCCACGTAAGCCGCCGCCACCTCCGCATTCATCTGCACCGCCAACGCGCCCGCACCCACCACACTCTCCACCAAACGCGCCTGCACCTGCACCCGTCCCCGCGAAACCCGCTTCTGCACCTGCTGCCTCAGCACCGGCTCAATCTCCGCCGCAGGCACCTCCCTCGGCAAAGAAATCACCACCTCCAACTGCTTCCGGTTCACCGACGCACACTCCACCAACCAACTGCGCCCACCAGCCACAGCCTCACCCCGCCCAAATCCCGTCATGCTTCGCATCATCCCCACCCATGTTCCAAAAAGCCCCGCCTGCCAACCAAAGAAACCCACTCACGCGGTATGACCGGAGCACAACCACGCTCAATCTCAGGGCACCCACTCCACTCGTTCGACAGCATAAGGCGACTCGGCTAGCAGTAAATGCCATGCCCCCTCCCGAAACGCCTCTCCATCTCCCGGTCCGCCTCAAACGCGAAACCGATCTCAATTCCCAACTCGGCTGCACAGCAGCCCTCTCTGTCCTGCTACTCGCTGTGGCAACCTTCGCCTGTTGGGCGGGCACAAGCCCAGGCAAAAATCAATGGGTCGCCTGGGCTGTCGGCGGAGCTTTCGGTCTCTTTGGTCTTCTCTGCCTCATTTCCTACGTTCGCCAACGCCTCGCCTCCGGCATCCCGGAAACCATCGTCGAACTGTCAGTCGAGCCCCTGAAACCCGGACACAAAGCCAAACTCTGCCTGCTTCAGCGCGGCCCGGCCAACCTCAAATCCCTCAGCGCCCAGCTCCTCTGCCTCCAGCGAACCACCGTCCCCATTCCCAACGCTCCCGCCGGACGCCCCAGCACTCGCCTGGAGCAGCGAACCCTTCACCAGGAAACCTTGATCAAAGCCACGCACCTCCGTGTCGTAACCGGAGACCAATGGATGGAGACACTCGAATTCTCCCTGCCTTCCAACGCACCCGTCACATCCATCCAGGGCAACGTCGAAGTCCTCTGGAAAATCGAAGTCTGGGGCACCGGCCACGGCCTGGCCACCTTCATGCACCCCTTCGTCGTCCAGGTCCTCGCCGAATGACCAGCACCCCTCCGTCAACTCACCCGCCCCACCCCCGCCTGCTTCAAAGCAGCCCGCACCATCAGCACCTCCCCCACATTCTCCCCCGTCAGCAACCCCACCAGACGCCCCGTCAGCGGATCCACCACCGGCACCGCCGGACACGACATCTCACGCAACACTCGCAACGCCTCCCCCAGCGGCATCAAAGGCGCCACCTTCTCCGCGCACACCTCCATCACCTCCCGCGCCAAATGCTCGGGCCCATGATCCGCCAGTGCCGCAATCAATCGCGTCCGGCTCACCATTCCCTGCATCCCTCCCGCCTCATCCAGCACCGGAAAATCCTGCTGCGTCCCCGCCAGCAAATGATTCACCGCTACCCGCAGCTCCGCATCCGCTGCCAGCGCATGAAACTCCACCATCATCGCATCCCGCACCACCAGGGACCGCGTCGCCTCCTCCTGCGTCACCACCGACGCCTCCTGACCCGCCGCCACAAAAATGAAGAACGCGATCAGCAATAGAAACGGCTGAAACGTCCCCGACAGCAGCATCACCACCACCACCAGCGCCGCAATCCCCTGACCCATCGTCGCCGCCCACCGCGTCGCCTTCTCATAATCCGTCACCATCGCCAGCAGCGCCCGCAAAATCCGACCCCCATCCATCGGAAACGCCGGCACCAAATTGAACACCACCATGAAGATGTTCCACATCATCAAATGCTGCCAAAACCCGCCGCTCTGGTGGAACGCGTAGTTCGCGTCAAACCGCACCCGCAACCCCAGCACAATCGCGATCCCCGCCGCGATCGCCACATTCACCATCGGCCCCGCCAGCGCTACCACAAACTCATGCAGCGGCGTCCGCGGCATCCGCTCCAGCCTCGCCACCCCCCCAATCGGCAACAGCGTGATGTCTGGCGTTTTGATCCCATACATCCGCGCCGCAAACACATGCCCAAACTCATGCAGCAGCACGCAAAAGAACATCGCGCACACCAGCACCACCGCAGCCAGCCCGCCATCCGCTCCCTGACCCCCTCCCGTCCCTTGCACCGCCACAAACAGCAGCAGCAAAAAGAACGTCAAATGCACCCGCACCTCAGTTCCAGCGATCGTAGCCAGCCGAAAAGACCATTTCATACCCACCCATACGCAACGAAGCCGGGTTTAGCAACCCGGCCCCGCCTCCCATCGCTCAATCGATGGCTAAATCAAAACGGCTCAGCTCTTCGACGCCGCAGCCAAAGCCGCCGCAGCCGCTTCCGTCTCACGCCGACTCTCCAGCACCTTGTCCACCAACCCATAAGACGCCGCCTCAGCCGCGCTCATGTAATTGTCCCGATCCGAATCCCGCTCGATCTGCTCCGTCGTCTTGCCCGTGTGATGCGCCAAAATCCGGTTCAACCGGCGCTTCAGCTTGTACATGAAATCCACCGTCCGCTCCACATCCGACGCAGTCCCACGTGCCCCACCCGACACTTGGTGAATCATGATGTCCGAGTTCGGCAACGCAAACCGCTTGCCATGCGTCCCCGCGGACAAAAGCACCGCACCCATGCTCGCCGCGATCCCAATGCAATACGTGTTCACATCACAGGTCACAAACTGCATCGTATCATAAATCGCCAACCCCGCCGTCACCGAACCCCCGGGGCTGTTGATGTACATGTGAATGTCCTTCTTCGGATCCTGCATCTGCAAAAACAACAACTGCGCAATGATGATGTTCGCCACCTGATCATCCACAGGCGTGCCCAGGAACACGATCCGGTCCTTCAGCAGGCGCGAGTAAATGTCATAGGCCCGCTCAACACGGCCCTCACTCTCGATCACGGTCGGAATCACGTAGCCGGATGGACCAGCATAAGGAGGAGTAACAAGAGACGGATAATCAGAGAAAGGAGGATTCATAATGCGTGCAATGAACGAGCGGTGAAAGCCCTTGTCAATCGAACTGCGAAACCGTTGCAATTCCCCATTCAACAAAGCTCAACCCACTCAGGTTATTCATTCATCTCTACGTCTCCAAAAGCCTCTCAAAACCAAAGTTCTTCGCAGACTCATTAATCAGAGATGAGAATGGCAGGCCATAAAGTACCGTATTAAGTGCTGTGAATAACTGCCAAAACCGTGTTCCTCCCGTCACAATCGGACGTTCCACGTGACGGTCCTGTGGCAATAGATCGTGCCTAACCTGTGAAGTCTCACCGACAAGTCGCACTTCTGCGATCCTGTTCAGATTTGAGAAAAGAGTCGCCACACCCTATTCACAAGTTATCCACAGTCTAATTTCGCTTCCCAAGCCACTCCCGCTGCCACCGCTTCCGCCTCTTTTTTCGATCGTCCCACCCCCCGACCCAGCACCCGCCCATTCCACCGCACCTCCACCACAAACGACCGATCATGATCCGGCCCTGAACTCTCCAGCACATGGTACGTCGGAGCTTCCCGATTCAGTGATTGCAACTTCTCCTGCAGTCTTCCCTTCGGATTTTGATCCTCCGGCTGCGCCTGCAACAAAGCCAAATCCGGCTCAAACAATCGCTTCACCAGCTCCTGGCACGCCGCCATCCCCCCATCCAAATAAACCGCCCCCGTGATCGCCTCAAACGCATCCGCCAAAATCGAATCCCGATCCCGCCCCCCATTCGCCTCTTCCCCACGATCCATCTTCAAAAACGCCCCCAACCCCATCCTCCGCGCCATGTTCGCCAGCGCCAGTGTCGATACCAGTCTCGACCGCCCCTTGCTCAGCGTCCCCTCATCCGCTCCTGACCACAGCCGAAACAGCACCTCAGACAAAGTCAATTGCAGCACCGCATCCCCCAAAAACTCCAACCGCTGATTCGATGGCACCTCATGCTTCAGCTTCTTCGCCAGACTCGCATGCGTCAGCGCCTCCTCCAGAAGCCTCGCATTGGAAAAGGTGTATCCGATCAGCGACTCCAATGACGGCATAGTTTCAATCACGCTGGCAGCTCACTCAACACCGGAAAAACCAAAGATGGGGTGATCGACGGGGCTCGAACCCGCGACAACCGGTACCACAAACCGGGGCTCTACCAACTGAGCTACGACCACCATCTTGGGAAAGGGGAGAAACTAATAATCGCAAATCCCAACCGCGCCAGTGAAAAAAGAGCCCCTTCAAAGGCAACAAGTTTCCACAGCAAGGTTGAGAAACCGCCCTCCGAAACGTATCGTTCTCGTATGAAAGCCGTCCTCCTCGCCGCTCTGCTGGTCTCACCCCTCGTTTGCACCTGCTCCGCTTTCGCCCAAACCCGCGGCCAGCAACCGGAGCAACTCACCCCCGAACAGCAAGCCGAACAGGAACGCCAACTGCGCGCCTTTGCCGATCGTGGCGACGCCGATGCTCAATTCGAACTCGGCCTCCGCTTCCTCACCGGCGAAGGCTTCAAGAAGGACGACAAAAAAGGCGTCGAATGGTTGGAGAAAGCCGCCAAAACCGGCCACCTCCGCGCCATGTACGTCTACGGCAGCCTCTTCGAAGACGGCGTCACCTTGGAGAAGGATGTGCCCAAAGCCGTCGAATGGTATCAAAAAGCTGCCGACGGCGGTTTCGTCATGGCCCAGCACTCCGTCGCCGTCGCCTACGAACTCGGACAAGGTGTGGAAAAGAATGTGAAAAAAGCCGCTGAATGGTTCGAGAAAGCCGCCTCCCAAAACTACCCGCCCTCCATGGCCGCGCTCGGCTCCAAACTCGAAAAAGGCGATGGCGTACCCAAGGACACCGCCCGCGCCGCCCTTCTCTTCTTCAAAGCCTCCAAACAAGAATTCGAACCCGCCATGGCCCGCATGGCCCACATGTACTACACCGGCACCGGCGTCCCTCTGGATTACCGCCGCTCCTTCGGTTGGTACCAACGCGCCGCCCGCACCGGCGACGCCTGGTCCGCCAACGACCTCGCCTGGTTCCTTTCCACCTGTCCTGACGAATCCCTTCACAATGGCGAGCAAGCCGTCCTCATCGCCAAAGAAGCCCTCAAAATCCTTGCTGAATCCGGCAGCGAAGAACGCCATGAAATGATCGACACCGTCGCCGCCGCCCACGCTCGCAACGGCGAATACGGCGAAGCCGTTCTCTGGCAGCAAAAAGCCATCTCCCTCCTCGCCGAAGACAAAGACGTCACCCCCGAACAACGCGAGAGCCTCAAACAAGAATTCGAAACCCGCCTCAAACTCTACCGCAAACAAAGCCCCTATACCGAGCCCGAAGCCGAAGGCGAAAAAGACGCCCAACCCCTCCCACAGGACACCATCCTCCAGGACGAAGGCATCCCCGAAGGCCCACCCCCCAGCAAAAAAGCCCCCGGCAAAAAACCCCGCGGCACCGTGGTCTGATCCAGCTTGGCCTGAATAGCCCACTAAGACTTCGCGTCAGAGTCTCCACCATCGCTCCCTGGCTGCGCACTTGTGTTTGCACCCAGAATGCGGCATGGCTCTATCGCTCAGCATGAACGCCTCGCCGGACTCCGCCTCCATCTTCCCCCCGACACCCAACAGTGTCCCATTGGCGGTGCGGCCTGCAGGCAAATTCTTCAACCTGGCCGATGATTCAACCTGGTGGATGAACGGCATCACCTACGGTCCCTTTCCTCCCAATCCCGCCGGCGAACCCTTCCCCGAAACCGAACGCCTGGAGTCCGATCTGCGCATGATCGCCACCCTCGGCTTCAATACCCTCCGCATCTACTCACCGCCCACCCCCACCCTCCGCAGCGCCGCCCAAAAAAACGGCCTTCGCCTCCTCGTCACTTTGACCTGGACCGATCACGTCGACTTCCTCTCCGACGGCTCCCAAGTCGCCGCCATCCTCGACACCATCACCAAACAAGCCTGCGATCTCGCCGGAGATCCCACCATCGCCGCCATCCTCGTCGGCAATGAAATCGACAAAGGCCTCGTCCGCTGGATGGGACCCCGCCGTGTCCAACACTTCCTCGAACGCCTCATCGCCACCGTGCGCCGCGCCGCGCCCGGCATCCCCTGCGGCTACGCCACCTATCCCTCCACCGGCTACCTCATGCCGCGCACCGCCGACTTCTTCGCGGTGAACATCTACCTCGAAGATCCCGCCGCCCTCTCCGCCTACCTCCACGGCCTGCAAAACCTCGCTGGCAACAAGCCCCTCCTGATCACCGAGTTCGGTCTCGACGTCAAAACCCACGGTGTCGAAAAACAAGCCGAAGTCATGCGCTGGCAGCGCCAAGTCGCTCTCGATGCCGGCACCGCCGGCAGCATCTGGTTCGCCTTCACCGACGAATGGTACCGCGGTGGCCGACTCGTCACCGACTGGCAATTCGGCATCGTCGCCGCCGGACGCCAACCCCGCCCCGTTTGCGCCCTCCTCGCCAACGTGCCGCGCCGCCTCGATCCTCCCATCGATTCCCTCTCCATCTCCGTCATCGTCTGCACCCGCAACGGCTCCAAAACCCTCCCCGCCTGCCTGGAGTCCATCAAACGCCTGCGCTACCTCAAATTCGAAGTCCTCGTCATCGATGACGGCTCCACCGATGCCGTCCCGGACATCATCAAAGCCTACCCCACCGTGCGCGCCTTCCGTCAGGAACCCGCAGGCCTCAGCGCCGCGCGCAACCTCGGCATGAAGGAGGCCCGCGGCACCTTGCTCGCCTACACCGACGACGACTGCATGGTTCACCCCGACTGGTTGATCCATCTCGCCCGCGCCTTCACCTGCGATGAAAAAGTCGTCGCCGCCGGCGGTCCCAACATCCCTCCGCCCCCTCGCAACGGCACCGAATCCGTCGTCGCCGCCGCACCCGGTTCACCCGCCCACGTCCTCCTCAACGACACCGAGGCCGAACACCTCCCCGGCTGCAACCTCGCCATTCGCAAAACCGCCCTCGAAGCCATCGGCGGCTTCCGTCCCGTCTTCACCACCGCCGGCGACGACGTCGACATCTGTTGGCGCCTCCGCGAAGCCGGCGGCACCCTCAAATACGTCCCCGGTGCTATGGTCTGGCACCACCGCCGCTTCACCGTCAGCGCCTACTTGCGCCAGCAGCGCGGTTATGGCCGCGCCGAATCCCTGCTCATGAAAGAGCACCCCGCACGCTTCGGTCCGTTCGGCGGCGCTCGCTGGCGCGGTTGCATCTACGGCGACTCCCTTCCCGTCAACGACCCCGCTGAAGGCGCCGTCTACTTTGGCCCTTTCGGCAACGCTCCCTTCCAGGGCATCTACCGCCAAGCCACCGGCTACCTGGTCGAGTGGGCTTCCGGATTGCTCTGGCCCGCCCTCGCCGTCGTCGCCTGCTGCTTCCGCCAGTTCGAAATCGCCACCGCCATCGCCCTGCTCGCGCTGGTTGCCGCCGCCGTCCGCCTGTATCGCCTGCCACCTCCCCCCTTCACCTTGAGCTGGCTTCAAGAGTCGCTCTTGCTCGCCCTCTGCTTCGTACAACCCCTCGTTCGCGAAGCCGCCCGCGTCTGGGGCATGATCCGCCTCGGCGCTCGTCCCGGCGGAGCCCCCACTCAGGTCGAACATCCTCTCCCCCCACCGCCGCCGCAAAAATGGGCCCTCCCCATCAGCGAACTCGAATTCTGGAGCGACTCCAGCGCCGACCGCCACCTCTGGCTGCCCGCTCTCCAAACCGAACTCCAAACCCTCAAACTCGCCGCCCGCCGCGACGACGGCTGGCGCCGCTTCGACTTCGAAGCCTATCCCAAAGCCGAGATCTCGCCTGCCGTCTTGAGCGTCACCGAATACCACGGCGGAGCCCGCTGTTTGACCCGCGTCCGACTCCTCCTCCGTTTCACCCCCGGTCTCCTCATCGCCATCCTCATGCTCCTCGCCTTGGAGACCGCGCTCTACTTCAACCCGCGACCCCGCCTCCACCTCCTCGGCCTCGGCAGCCTCATCACCACCGCCAGCCTCCTCGTCATCATCCCACCCCTTCTTCTGCGCCCCCTCCGCCGCGCCGCCCTCTCCGCCGCCACTCGCGCTGGCCTCAAACGCGTTTGATCCCTCTTCATGATGAACCCCTCCGCCATCATCCGGCTCCTTCTCCTCTGCCTCCTGCTCGCCCCTCTCGCCTGCAACCGCGAACCCATCGAAGCCTCTTACGACGACCTCGTCTGGAAGAACGATCTCTACCTCCTCGGCGGCAACCCCTTCACCGGCACCGCCCGCGCCCTGCATCCCAACGGCAAACCCAAAGCCGAATACCCCTTCGTCGAAGGCCGCTTCCACGGCATCGTCCGCGAGTGGTGGGAAAACGGCCAGCAATCCGTCGAAACCCACTTCGAAAACGGCCAACGCCACGGCAGCAACCGCTACTGGAACCCCGAAGGCAAACTCACCAAAGAACAAATCTACGACCACGACAAGTCCATCAGCGAGAAGCACTATTAGACCGGTTCTCGAAAAGAGTGTCATTGGGATCCGGCGAGCGCTGCGGTCTCAATGAGCGGCTAACGCAACCTGCCAGGCACTTTTACTCGCCAGCGGAGGATTTTCGAGCATTCTCCATTGGCTGGCAGTTGGCCTGCACGCCGTCCTCACGCCTTTGCCGGCATGCTCGTGCAGGACCAAAACAACAACTGAACGACTTCGTTTCATCCCTCTCCGAATCATGGGCATCCAGGAAAAAGTAAAACACGAACTCAAGGCGGTAATCTTGGTGACACTGTTCTTCGCCGCATGGCTGGGAGTCCTGACGGGCCTCAAGGTGCTCATTCTTGAGGACTATCAGATTCGTTTCGGCAGTATCTCAGCGGTGCTGATCGGCGCGTTGATCCTCGCGAAGGTCGTACTGATCTTGGAACACGTTTCGCTGGGCGGGTGGCTTCGGAAGCAACCCGTTTTGGTCGACGTGATCCTGCGCACCCTCCTCTATGCGCTCGGAACATTGGTGGTCCTTTTGTTGGAAAAGGCTTTCGAATCGCGGCATGAGCGTGGCGGAGTTGGCCCCGCCCTCATGAAAGTTTTCCAACACCGTGACATCCCGCACATTTGGGCGAACACCATTTGCGTGACGGGAGCCTTGCTTTTCTACAACCTGCTCTCCGCACTCAACCGCTACCTCGGAACGGGCGGGCTGGCCCGCGTTTTCCTAAACCCTCAAAAAGAAGATGCGCGCATCGACTAAAACCAGCCCTCCTAGCCAGCGAGACCGCTTCCCGAAAAAATGGCCCTTTTGATCAAGCGGCTCCATTCGCAAGGAAGATTTCAAAAGCAAACGCATCAAAGAACAATTCTACGACCACGACAAATCCATCAGCGAGAAGCACAATCAAAAAAGTTGCCCTATATTTTTGTTCCATGAGCACACCGAACGACGAACTCCAGTATCCTATTGCCGTCAGTCTTTATGACAGCGAGATTGACCGTCTGTACACCCGCCAGAGTCTCTATGTTGGTTTTCAGCTTGCCGCCATAGCTGGGTTTATCGCTTCTCTGGACAAGCTCACCGCACAACCCGTCGTCATGCGCATTGCCATCGGTTTGATGATCGTTCTGGCCATCATCACCACACTGGTGACCCTCCGCGGGCTGCATTCTCACCAAACGCTGCTCAAGGTCATCGCCACTTTGGAGGCCCGTTCAGGTGGACGGCTCGACTTGCTGAATCTCGGTCGATTGCATTCACGAACGCCCATTCACCTCAATTATTATTACGCCATGACCATGAACCTTGCTCTTGTTGCTACTTGGGTTTTGCTGCTAGTCACCCAAAGCTGATTTTGCGTTTCGATGGGTTAAACGAGCGGCTTCTCATTGCATCGTCAATGAGTGGTAGGGAAACGGCCAGCGCCACGGCAACAAACACTACCATAACCTGAAGGCAAACTCACCAGAAAACAAGTCTACGACCACGACAGATCCATCAGTGAAAAGCACCAGTAAGCCCCTAAAGTCATAACCAATGAACAAAGGAACTTGTGGCGCGGGAAACAAGAGGTGAGTGATGGCGGCAACTCCGAGCCATGAAACGCACCCTCTCTCTGCTGCTTGCCACAGTCACCCTGACCTGCGCTCAAGACCGCGCTGCATTGGAAGAGCAACTCCGTTCTGCCATCCAAGAACAAAATGGCGCGCTTGATGAAATGCGCTGTCTTAGTGGTGGCGTGCAGGACAACCCCCTGGAAACCAGGGAGGAGCATCTTTAACACGCTCATTTTCGCAACGGTCTGGAGGTCGTCACGGAGGTGCATCGTGAAGATGGTGCCTTCTCGCAAAAAACCTACCACATCAAGGATGGGAACGTTTTTGCCATGCTCTTGGAAGCAAGGCAGCCTTGCCCCGATCCCGCCCAACATCGTGTCACTTTCACCGGTTACGGTTTCCACCAAGGCAGGCTCGTTTCCTGGAGTGTCAGTTCTCTTCGAATCGGTGCCGACGCTGAGCCCGACGAAAAACTTTTGGCCGAAGGTGAGCATGACCTTCCCATTCCACCTGGATTCGACGCGATGCAGAAATCCCTCAGTCGCCGGGCCTTCGACATCGCCCGGAACTTGCATCCGGCAGTGGCTGGCCACAGCTTGGCGGACTTCGTCGACGTTGGGCCACCGGGTGAAAAGCCCTTCGTAGCCACCACAGATTGGATGCCGGGTCCAGAGACGTTGACGATTCCGATCCGTGTCTGGGACTTCGATTCCCCTGAATTATTGAGCTCGGATGGGCGTTTAGGGATTTCTTGGGGCTATGCAAAAGGCCCCGTGGACTGGTCCAATTTAAAGAATCCCGAAGACACCTCCGTCGGCTTCTCAGCCATTCACAATGAGAGCCGCCTGACGGACGCCCAAAATGATTATGACACATTCCTTCGCAATGTCGCCACCGGAGAAATTCTCGGCGCTCTGAAAGTCGGCCATCGCGGGAATTGCGCACGCTACAATCATCGTGAAATCGTTCCCTATTGGTCCCCTTCCCAAAAGGTGATCATCGTGCGGGAGACAGATCGCAACTGGGATGAAACAGTCCGCATCTGCTGGCTCAACGAGCAGAGTCAGATCAGCATCAATCAGGATCTCCTTGGCCCGCTGGGAGATGCCGTTCTCGCCAAGGTCCACAAATCCAAGCACCCTGCCGCAGAAAACGCAGTGAATCAGGAAAACCTCCCCATCGCCATACGCGGAGTCGACATCGACGATGACGGTACCTTCCAAGCCAAAGTCACAGGCGACAACACCCGCCAAAATCCCCACTGGGGACCTTCCGATTTCTTTGAAGCCGTGGTGAGTGGCAAAATCACCGCCGCAAAGTCAGGTCCGTCTGCCAACGTCATGGTGGAAAGCATCCAACTAGCTCCCCCGGTGGAAGCACCGTGAGGTGTGGGAAGAAATGAGCGACTTGACCGGTTCTCGAAAAGATTGTCATTTTGATCCGGCGAGCGCAGCGGCCTCGGTGGCAAGGAAGTCGCGCAGCCCGCTATTCAATCAATAGCGGGCAAGCGGCCGACGCCGCCAATGAGGCCGCTCCGCCGCTGGGCAAGGTGACAAGCGTTTCGAGAGTCGGTCTAAGTTGACCTCAATATCATCCGCGCAGTTGGAGAAGTCGGGTATCATACCTATGGCGTAGGACTTTCGTCGGAGGGCAGGGGCTTCGAGAACCCAAACACCGTTCGTCCACGAATCCTCAGCTCCGTTATCGACACAGAGGTTGCGGGCTCTGATCCTATCGAGAGCACCGAAGCCGTCAGGGCTAACCCACTTGCCCTCTGACCCTTTTGGCCTACTCGTCTCACATGGACAGTCTGCCAACCCTTAGCCAAATCGAATCGGCAAAGGCACTCATCCGTCCCTTGATCCGTGAGACCCCCACCTATCGCTGGCCTTTGCTCGAGGCGGGATTCGGTTGCGAATTGTGGATTAAACACGAAAACCATACCCCCGTCGGCGCCTTCAAGATTCGGGGCGGTCTTGTCTACATGCATGAATTGACGCGCCAGCAGCCTGACGTCTCTGGAGTCATCGCCGCCACGACAGGCAATCACGGCCAGTCCATCGCCTTCGCGGCCAAAGCCCATAGTCTCCGCGCGGTCATTGTCGTACCGCACGGCAACAATCCCGAAAAAAACCGCGCCATGCGCTCCCTCGGAGCGGAGTTGATTGAGCACGGCCGGGAGTTTCAAGACGCCCTGGAGTTCTCCCGGGAACTCGCTGCTCAAGAAGGTCTTCACGCGGTTCCCTCGTTCCACCCCTGGCTCGTACGCGGTGTCGCGACCTACGGGATGGAGCTTTTTCGATCCGTGGCCGATATTGATGCAGTCTTCGTTCCCATTGGCCTGGGCTCAGGCTTCTGCGGCGTCGTAGCCGCGCGCGAGGCCCTCGGTCTGAAAACAAAAATCATCGGCCTGGTGTCCGAACACGCGCCAGCCTACGCCCTGTCCTTTCAGCAACGTCATCCAATCGAGCAACCCAGCACCACCAAAATCGCGGAAGGCGTTGCCTGCAAAACACCGAACCCCGAGGCGCTGGCTCAAGTGATATCCAATGCCCATGAAATCGTCACCGTGAATGATAACGAAGCCCTGCTAGCCATGCGCGAAATCCTCCAGGCAACCCACAATGTCGCCGAAGGCGCCGGCGCACTGGCTTATGCAGCACTTAAAAAGCAACGAGCTCAGTGGCAGAACCATCGAGTCGCCTGCGTGCTCACCGGTGGAAACGCCAGCCTTGAGATCCTACAGCACGCCCTCTCCGCCGCATAGATTGTTTTTCACCAACCATGTCTGAAAGGACCGGCGAATGCGGCGGCTTCATAGGCTGGCAAAGAGCTAGCCGGCAATAAACACACTGGATGAAGAGCAACAGCTCGTCTTCACGTGCAAAGCCCGCAAACTCAACTCAACATTGCCGCACAGCAAACCTGCAACAGCCCAAAGCGCCTGCCCCAACAAAAACAATTTCTTAGCAGACTTGACGAAAACCACGGCACCCTGCAAAAAAGCGGCGCATGATTGGAATCGATCTTGGAACAACTAACAGCCTCGTGTCCGTCTGTGACGAAAACGGGCCGCGTGTCCTCGCAAACGAGCTTGGCGAGGATTTGACGCCGTCCGTTGTCGCCGTGGCGGAGGATGGTGCGGTGCTCGTGGGACGCGCGGCAAAGGACCGTCTCATAACGAATCCGGAGGCCGGACAGGCATTCTTCAAACGGGATATGGGCACTACTACGACCTACGCCTTCGGCGGGCGTCGGTGGTCGCCGGTGGAATGTTCTGCGGTGGTGCTGCGGGAGATGAAACGCATCGCCGAGACCCATTTGGGACGTGAAGTGGATAGCGCGGTCATAACAGTGCCCGCCTACTTTCACGACCAGCAGCGTCAGGCCACAGTGAATGCGGCGAGCATCGCTGGCTTGCGGGTGGAAAGGCTTCTAAATGAGCCGACAGCCGCAGCGCTGGCCTACGAATTCAATCGCGAGGATGATTTGAATACACTGCTCGTCTTTGACCTCGGTGGTGGGACCTTTGACGTGACGGTGCTTGAGTGCTTTGATGGCGTTGTCGAAATAAAGGCTTCCTCGGGTGACGGACGGCTCGGCGGGGAGGATTATACGGAGGCGCTCATTGCTTGGATGGCGAAAGAACTGGGCCATGCTGCTCCGAAAGACCAGCAGATGCGCTGGCGAAATGTGGTGGAGCATTTGAAACGCCGCTTCACCACTGAGGAGACAGTGGAAGTGCAGATCGGCGAAAAGAAGGTTCCCATCTCTCGAGCTGATTTCATCGACGCCACGAACCATATCACTATGCGTCTTTGGCCTGCGGTGCGCCGCGCCCTAAACGATGCTCAGCTCACGCTTAAGCAAATCGACGCGGTGCTGCTCGTGGGCGGTGCAAGCCGAATGCCGGCAGTGCAGGACATGGTGCGCCATGATCTCGGCACCGAGCCTCAGCGCAGCCTTGATCCAGACCGCGTCGTGGCTCTTGGTGCTGCAGTGCAGCAGGCGCTGTGCGTAGGTGGCTCTGCGGTGCGCGACATCGTCCTTACGGATGTCTGTCCGCATTCGCTCGGGGTGGAGGTTGCCAAGGCCTTGCTGCCAGGCCATTCGCAGCCTGGTTATTTCGACCCCATTCTTGATCGTAACACGACCGTGCCAGTCAGCCGCAGCCGAAATTACCGCACCTTGCATCCGCAGCAAGAACAGGTCATTCTGAAGGTATTTCAAGGCGAGAGCCGCCTCACGAAGGAAAACCATCTCATCGGTATGATCCGTATCGACGGCCTGAAGAGCGCCCAGGACGATCCCCAAGGGGGCATGTTCGAGGTGCGCTTCACCTACGACATGAATGGCATCTTAGAGGTCGAGGTCACCATCTCCTCCAATGGCAAAAAACTCACGGAGGTCTTTGAGCAGCGTCCCGGCACCATGACCCGCGAGCAGATTGCCGAGGCCCTAAAATTGCTGGGATCGTTAAAACAGCATCCACGCGAGTCTCCCGCAAATCGGGCGCTCATTGAGCGTGCTCACCGCCTATTTACAGAACTCACCGGCCTGCTGCGTGACGCGCTCACGCAGGAACTTGATCAATTTGAAGCCGCGCTCGAATCGCAGGATCCGAAATTGATCTCCGCCGCTTCCGAGTCGCTCGATGCCTTCATGAAACCCTATTTTGCTGGCGATGACTGACGATCACTGGAAAGTGCTCGAACTCGATGGCAGCACCGCCACGCTAGCCGATGTGAAGCGCAGCTACGCCCGTCTGCTGAAGGTCACGCGCCCCGATCGTGACCCAGAGGGCTTCATGCGCCTCAGATCGGCTTATGAGGCAGCTCAGGCCATTTTGCGCGGGGATGCTCCGGCTTCTGTGCTGCCAGTCGGGCCTGCCCACAAAGCGGAAGGTTCGCAGCCCGCGGGGCAGGTGTCCTCGACACCAAGCATCACCACGCTGGTTAGAGACATCCCTCAGGAAGTCAATAATGCTGTCAAAGAATTGCGGAATGCCATCACCACTCGTGTACGCCAAAAAGTCCGCCTCGCCTGGGTCACTTACGAGGAAACTGTCGAGAAGCACGACCTCAGCCGTGATAGCCGGTGGCTTGTCTTCATGGATGTTTTTCAGGGAAACGCCCAGTTACTCGCCGATGCCTGCACCGACGAGTTACTTATCGACCACCTAAAGCATGGAGAAATGCGCCTGCTCCGCCTTGTTACTGAGGTGTGGAGCAAAACGGGCGATGCAAAGCGGCTCGATGAATTCTGCGTTTCCCTCAACCGCCAGCGCGAACTGGTGAATTCCGAGACTGGAGCCATGGCACTGGCTGTTACCGCTATCGCCCTAGCCGCGTGGAATCCCGAGCAAGCCAACCGCTTTGTCCAGCGTGCCTTCCCAAAGCTGCCCATCTCCCAGCGCAGTGAACTTGCCGAACGCATAGACTACGAGTCCCTGCTTGGTCGCCTCGCTGCTCCGCTGCCCCAGCCTTTCAAGATCCCGTGGATCGAAGCTCTCCGCCTCGGCGATTCCGAGCGCCCTTGGAACGAAATGATCACCCGTGACATGGTCATCGCCGTCCTTCGCCATTGTGGCACTGACTGGCCCGGCTTCCCGGTCCTTCACGAGCGTCTCAAACCGGCGGCCTGGATGGAGTTGAAGACCTTGGCCGAGTCAATGTTGAGGTAGGCTCTAGCATCGGGTTGTAAACATAGTTGGCCGTTCTCAAGGCCCAAGCTAAGGACGTGCGCGCGCGCTTCGCCGCCAGATCACTCCTCCAGCAGCTTCGCCACCGTCTCTTCCAGGCCACCGCGCGCATTGGTGCTCACGACCATGCCCTTCTTGTTCACCAGCCACATCGCCGGAATCGAACTGATGCCATACTTCGTCGAAATCTCGTTCTGCCAGCCTTTGCCATCAAAATACTGCGGCCACTCCATCCCTTTCTCTTTCACAAACGTCATCAGCTTCTCTTTGTCCTGGTCCAAAGAAATCCCGACGATCTCAAATCCCTTGGGATGCAGTTCCTGATAGGCCTTGATCACGTTGGGCAACTCAGCCACACACGGCCCGCACCAGGTCGCCCAGAAATCGATCAGCACCACCTTGCCCTTGAGGCTGCCCAGATCAAACGCCTTGCCGTCCACCGCCGTGAACTTCAGCTCCAGGGGTTTGTTTTTCAATTCGGCCGCGGCTTGCATGGACTTGACCTTCCCTTCAACCATCCGGTTCATGGGCTCAGTCGGAAAGTCCTTCAGGTGCGTCTCAGCTTGAGCGATCCAAGCGGCACTGTCGCCTCCAGATTTCTCAACCGTCTCCAAGGCCATCATCACTCTCATCAAACTGGCTTGTGACTTCGTGGTTGGCTTCGCGTCCTCAGCTTTGAGAATGTCTTCCAAAGTCACCGTCGGTTTTTGAGGTGCCGGAACGCCCGCCATCTCGCGTGCCCGTTCGACCATCACTTCAAACAGCGCGGCATCCCAACGGGTCGGGTGTTTCGGGGCGGCTTTCACCGCAGTCGCACAAGCTGTATCAAAACTCGTCAGGCCCGACTTCAGCATCGTGATCGCCTCCTCGCGTGAAGTCGGCTTGGTCTTCGGATTCTTGATCTCTTCAACAACCTCACTGACCTTCTGCCACTCAGCATCTCCCTCCAACGCCGACAACGATGAAGAAAAGGCAACGACCAGGGTCGTTACTCCGATAAATAGAAGGCGGTGCGGGCTCACCAACCCATTAAGCGGGTTCCGACAGCCTAGCGCAAGCCAATACCTCAAGGCACCTTCGGTTTCACGGGTTGGCGACTGTCGGGGTCCACCGGATAATGGGCGTGATGTTGCTCGAGCCCCGCCGCCAATGCTGTCATCATTTCCTTTAGCCTCTGAGGTTCGCTGCCCGCCAAATCCGACTGCTCGTAAGGATCAGCCTTCAAATGATACAACTGATAGTGACTTCCGTTCGAAACCTCGGTCGGGAAGTAATGATAAATCACCTTCCACTCGCCCTGACGCAGCGTGGTGAAGTAATGGCTCCGGTGTGGAGCGTGCGGGTAGTGCATGAGAAAGGTCTCGTCTCGGCTCGCATCGGGTTTGCCGGTGAGCAGCGTCTGCAAAGGCCTCCCATCCACCACATGACCAGCCGGTGCTTTCACCTCCGTCAGGGCAAGCACCGTCGGAAACAGGTCCTGTACAGCTGCTTGCTGACCTTGAACGGCCCCAGCAGGAATCGGCAGCTTCTGTTGAAGGGGATTCGTAGCATCAGGCTTAACCCAGGACACAATAAAGGGTACCCGCATCCCACCTTCATAGTGTGAACCCTTCTTGCCTCGAAGCGGCGCTGCGCAGGCAACGGCATGCTCATGCCCCAGCGGCGCATCGCTTCCGTTGTCACCCAAAAACAGGATCAACGTTTCATCCGCCACCCCAAGCGCCTCCAGGTGATCCATCAAATCTCCCAGTGACTTGTCCATGCCTTCGATGAGCGAGGCAAAAGCCTGCGCCTGCACTGGCTTGCCGCTGTTTTTGTAGTTGTCCGCGAAACGAGGATCCGAATCAAATGGCGAGTGCACTGCGTAGTGAGCAAAGTTGAGGAAGAACGGCTGCCCGGCTTTGACAGATTCCGCTACGAGCGCTTTGGCTTCGAGCGTCAGGGCTTCGGTGAGGAAAATGTCCTGGCCATGATACTTGTCCATGCCTGTCACCGCATGACTTCCTGCCGCCGCCTTTTTCTTTCCATTCTTCGCGCGATCAAAGTTCTGTTTCCCATAGTAACTCCCCGGTGCACCGATCGAACCACCCGCAATGTTCACATCAAATCCAAGATGGCTTGGGTCGGCTCCGTCAAAAGCCCGCGGAGCGAAGTGCGCCTTACCCACATGAAAGGTGCGATAGCCATTCGCCTTCAACACACTCGGCAGAGTCACATCACCCTTCTTGAGGCCCTCCCAATTCCAGTCAGGTGGACCATTCGGACCCGCGTTGTTTTGATCCGGATTGATCCAGTTTGTTGTCCCATGTCGCGCCGTATTTTGACCTGTTTGAATCGCAATGCGTGTCGGTGAACAAACACTCATCGCACAAAATTGATTGAAGCGAATCCCGCGAGCCGCCAGACGCTCCATGTTCGGTGTTCGATAAAATTCGTTGAGCGCATGCTTCTTCGGCGCCCCTGATGCGTCCGTGAGAAAGGGCAACGAGGTGTCCATCACACCCATGTCATCGACCAGAAAGATGACAACGTTGGGCTTCTTAGCATCAAGCGCAAAGCCTTGTAATGTAAGGCACAGAAGCAAACCGATAAGTGTGATGAAGCGAGTAGACATGGCTGTGAATGGCAACGTCAAAACCACGCCAAGATTTCATCAACGATGAAGATCATCACGACCCGAAGCACCTCATGACTCACTCAACAGCGCATCAAGTCATTCCAAAATGAGTCGCATGGTTACATCACTTTGCACTTGCGTCTTGTTGAAGAGGTTTATAAATCTGTGCTTCCAAACCCCACTAACAAAACACGATCAGAAAACATCCCATCGGTCAACAACCAGGACCGAATTACAGTATGGCAAAAAACTCCACCACAGGCGGTAACTCCACAGTCAAATACGTTTACAGTTTTGGCGCAGCAAAAGCAGACGGCAATGGCACCATGAAAGCACTCCTCGGAGGCAAAGGTGCAAACCTTGCCGAGATGAGCCGCATCGGCCTTCCAGTGCCTCCAGGCTTCACCATCAGCACCGAGGTCTGCACTTACTACTACGCAAACAAGCGCACCTACCCCATCGAGCTTCAGCGGCAGATGGAACTTGGCGTCGCCAAGATGGAAAAAATCATGGGCTGCAAATTTGGCGACGCCAAAGGCATGCCCCTCCTCGTCGCTGTTCGCTCCGGCGCACGCGACTCCATGCCAGGAATGATGGACACCATCCTGAACCTCGGCCTCAATGACGAAACCGTCCAGTCACTCGCCAAAGCCACCAACAACGAGCGCTTCGCTTGGGACTGCTACCGCCGCTTCGTGCAAATGTACGGTGACGTCGTGCTCGGCGTCCAAAAGCGTGAGGGTGAAGACCATGAGCCTTTCGAGGTCGTCATCGAAACCTTCAAACACGAAGTTTACCACAAGGACATCGTCGATAGCGACCTGACCGCAGCCGACCAGATGGAACTGGTTAAGCGCTTCAAGGCCCTCGTCAAAGACCGCACCGGCAAGTCCTTCCCAAGCGACGTCTGGGACCAACTCCGCGGCGCTGCCAGCGCTGTGTTCGGTTCCTGGATGAACGATCGTGCGATCGTTTACCGCCGCAAATACAACATCCCCTCCGAGTGGGGCACCGCCGTCAACGTCCAGGCCATGGTCTACGGCAACACCGGCAACGACTCCGGTTCCGGCGTCGCCTTCACCCGCAACCCGGCTAACGGCGTGGATGAATTCTACGGTGAGTTCCTCATCAACGCTCAAGGTGAAGACGTCGTCGCCGGCGTGCGCACCCCTGAGCCAGTGCTGCAACTCAAGAAAGAGATGCCCGGCCCTTACGCCGAATTGCTCAAAGTTCGCGCCACTCTGGAAAAACACTTCAAAGACGTCCAAGACGTCGAGTTCACCATCCAGCAGGGCAAACTGTTCATGCTTCAAACCCGGAATGGCAAGCGCACTGCTGCTGCCGCTCTGAAGTTCTCCATGGACATGGTCAAAGAGAAGCTCATCGATTGGGAAACCGCCATCCTGCGTAACCCAGCCGACCAGCTCGACCAATTGCTTGCCCCCATCTTCGACGTCGCTGACGTCAAGAAGGCAACAGCTCTCGCCACCGGTCTCCCTGCGGGTCCTGGTGCCGCTTCCGGCAAAATCTACCTCAACGCGGATCGCGCTGCTGCTGCTGAAGGCCGCGGTGAAAAAGTGCTCCTCGTTCGCAACGAAACCAGCCCCGAAGATCTTCGCGGCATGATCGCTGCTGAAGGCATCCTCACCGCCAAAGGCGGCGTTTCCTCTCACGCGGCTCTCGTTGCCCGTCAGATGGGCAAGGTTTGCATCTGCGGTGCCAGCGCATTGTCGATCGACTATGATAAGAAGACCGTCACGGTCGCTGGCCAAACCTTCAAAGAAGGGGACTACCTCTCCATCGATGGCACCAGCGGCACCGTCTACGGCGGCGAACTCAAAACCGCTCCTTCTGAAATCATCACCGGCATGATCCATGGCGACAAGCGCGCCCAAGCCACTGAGAAGTTCCAAAGCTTCCAGCAGCTCATGAAGTGGTGCGGCAAAGCCTCCCGTCTTGACGTTCGCACGAACGCTGACACGCCAGAGCAGACCCGCCAAGCCATCGCCTTCGGTGCTGTCGGCATCGGCCTCACTCGCACGGAACACATGTTCTTCGAAGGAGACCGCATCGACGCCATGCGCGAAATGATTCTCGCAGACAACCTCGACGATCGCAAAAAGGCCCTCGGCAAACTCCTGCCTTATCAGCGTGAAGACTTCGCCGGCATCTTTGAAGAACTCAAAGGTCTGCCTGCAACCATTCGCTTGCTCGATCCACCGTTGCACGAGTTCCTCCCTCAAACGGTCGAACAGCAAAAGGATCTCGCCAAGAAACTCGGCATGACGGTGGAGAAGATCGCTCATCGCGTCGAAGCTCTTCACGAGATGAACCCGATGCTGGGTCACCGCGGTTGCCGCCTCGGCATCGCCTATCCTGAGATCACTGAAATGCAAGCGCGCGCCATCTTTGAAGCCGCCGCTCTCGTCACCAAGAAGAAGATCAAGGTGAAGCCCGAAGTGATGATTCCTCTCGTTGGCTTCAAGAAGGAGCTAGACCTTCAGACAGAAATCGTGCATCGTGTTGCGAAAGAAGTGATGACCGAACAAAAAGTGAAGTTCAGCTACATGGTCGGCACGATGATCGAAGTGCCCCGTGGCGCGCTCACGGCGGATGAAATCGCTGAGACAGCGGAGTTCTTCAGCTTCGGCACCAACGACCTTACGCAAACCGCTCTCGGCATCAGCCGGGATGACATGGGCAGCTTCCTCATGCCCTACACGGAGAACGAGATCTTCAAGAAGAACCCCTTCGCCACTCTCGACCAAACAGGTGTTGGTCAACTCATCACCACGGCCATCACCAAAGGCCGCTCCACACGCCCTGACATCAAGCTCGGCATCTGTGGTGAACACGGTGGTGATCCTGACAGCGTGAAGTTCTGCCACCGGGTGGGACTGAGCTACGTCAGTTGCAGTCCCTTCCGCGTCCCAGTCGCCCGTCTTGCCGCAGCGCAAGCAGCGATCGAGGAGCAGCGCGCCGCAGTAGGCGCCGCCAAGACTGTCCGTGGACAAGGCCCGACGGCCAAATCCGCGGCGACAAACAAAGCAACCAACAACAAAAAGAGGACAAACACCATGGCTAAAAAAGCTGCAAAAAAAGCCCCTGCTAAGAAGGCCCCAGCCAAAAAGGCTGCTCCAGCTAAGAAAGCTGCTCCAGCCAAGAAGGCTGCTCCAGCCAAGAAAGCTGCTCCAGCTAAGAAGGCTGCTCCAGCCAAGAAAGCTGCTCCAGCCAAGAAAGCTGCTCCAGCTAAGAAAGCTGCTCCAGCCAAGAAGGCCGCGAAGAAGAAGTAACCACGTGGCGGCTCCGGATGTCCGCATCCGGAGTAGCCGCTGAATGAGCTCAACCTCGTTCACCAAAAGCTCTGTGGGGTTCCTGCCTCACAGAGCTTTTTTCGTTCTGGGGACTGCGCCCGTGGCGCTGCCATTTCCCCCTGTTGCCGGAGAGCCCATCTGCGAGTAGACTCTCCTTTCGATGCGAAACACCTCAGCCGCCCCAGCCGCAACCCCTGAGGGTGAGTCTTGGGTCAACCTCCTCTCGCAGTTCCTGATGGAGGAGCGGCAGGTCGAGGCCATCCGTCTGGATCCTGACGCAAAGACCGTCACCATGGCCACCATCGGCGTCATCGACGAGGGCGCGCTTCAAGATCGCCTCGCAGTCGTTCTCCGCGAGCTGGATGAAACCTGGGCTCCCGCTAAGGCCATCCTCAATCCGCCAAATCCCCACCCGGCGATGCTGCACCTCAAGCGGGATGCCTCAGGTGTGCTCTTGGAGAAACCTTCCTGCCCCACCGCGCCGCGCTTCTGGAAGTGGCGTGACTTTGATTGGCCTGAGCCTGACGAAATGGAGGAGCAAAGCCGCGCCGAATGGCAAGCTCTGGCCCTCCAGGCCACCATCTGTGGTGTGTCCCTCTTGGCAGGTTTCCTCCTGCATCGCTACACCTCCGCTCCGCCTGCCGTGTTCATCACCTGCTACGCCCTCTCCATCATCGCCGGGGGCTGGGACGCCGCCAAAGATGCCTGGGAAGGGTTGCGCGAGCGAAACATCGACGTCCACTTTCTCATGCTGGCCGTGGCGCTGGGTGCGGTCGCCATCGGCGCTTGGGAGGAAGGCGCGTTGCTGCTGTTCCTGTTTTCCACCTCCGGAGCGCTTGAGCACTTTGTGATGCATCGCACCCATCGCGAAATCAACGCCCTGACCCGCGCCGCGCCAAAACAAGCCCGCTTGATTCTCCCTGAGGGCGGCACCGAAGACCGCAACGTCAACCTCTTGCGGGTCGATGACCTGATCGAAGTCCGTCCAGACGAACTTTTCCCGGTCGATGGTGAAGTGCGCGATGGCAAAACCGCAGCAGACGAATCCACCCTCACCGGTGAATCTTTGGCGATTGAGAAAGGCGTTGGCGACGAGGTCTTCGGCGGCACGCTCAATCAGTGGGGCCTCGTCAAAGTGCGCGTCACCCGTCCCGCCCGTTACAGCGCGCTGCAAAAAATCATCGGCCTGATTCAGAACGCTCAACATTTGAAGGCCCCAAGCCAGCGATTCACCGATCAATTCGGCACACGCTACACCGTCACCGTGCTCGCCATCGTGGCCGTCATGTTCTTCGTCTGGTGGCTTGGCTTTGGCATTCATCCTTTTCAGCATGAAGGCGATAGCAAGTCCGCCTTCTACCGCGCCATGACCCTGCTGGTCGTGATGAGCCCCTGCGCCCTGGTCCTCTCCATCCCCTCCGCCATCCTCGCCGCCATCGCCTGGGGCGCTCGTCGTGGCATTCTCTTTCGTGGCGGTGCCGCCATCGAAAAACTCGCCGAAGTCGACACCGTCGCGATGGACAAAACTGGAACCCTCACTGCCGGTGAGCTTCAGGTCTCAAAAGTCGAAAGCTTCCCTCCCGGTCGCGAAAAGGAGGTCCTGCAAATCGCGGTCAATCTCGAAGCCAGCTCCAACCACCCCATCGCCCGAGCCATCACGCATCACGCCAAAGCGCAGGGCCTGGAGCCTGCCAAACTCGATGAGTTTCAATCCATTACTGGCCAGGGCCTGCGCGGTCGCACCACCGACGGCGTGAGTTATGTCGGGCGTCGCGAACTGGTTGAGTCCAGTGCCATGGCGGGATGGCTCAAAGACGTTCCAGATGCCCCCATCGGGTTCAGCGAGGTCTGGGTCGTTGGCGAACAACTCATCGGTCGTGTCCTCCTCAGCGACGAGATCCGCCAGGGCAGCCGCGTCGTCTTGCAGCGCCTCGCTGCCGAACACGTCCGCACCATCATGCTCACCGGTGACCGCCGCGCCGCCGCTGCCGAAGTCGGCCGACAGCTTGGCATTGCCGAAGTCCGCGCCGGATTGCATCCCGAAGACAAAGTCGCTGCCATCCATGAACTCACTCAAGCTGGACACAAAGTCGCGATGATCGGTGACGGCGTTAACGACGCCCCAAGCCTCGCCGCCGCCTACGTCTCCGTGGCCATGGGCGCACGTGGCAGCGATGCCGCCCTGGAACAAAGCGACGTCGTGCTCATGCAGGACCGAATCGAGAAATTGCTCTCAGCCCGCAAGATCAGCGCCCATGCCCGGCGCATCATCCGCCAAAACCTCGCCATCTCGCTTGGTTCGGTCATCGTCATGGCCATCGCTTCGTTGTTCGGCATTGTCCCGCTGACCCTCGGCGTGCTCACTCATGAAGGCAGCACGGTCATCGTTTGCTTGAACAGCCTCCGCCTGCTTTTCGTGAAGGAAGACACCTTCACCTGACACTATTTCGAACCCACGATCGCATCCAGCTTCGCAATCAACTCCTGCGCCTTCTCAGAGTTCTGGGCGCTTACATCCTTCTCTTCACCCGGATCTACCGGCAGAAAATACAGCGCGTGACCGACGCTAATGGAGCCACGTTCCTTCTTACTCACCTTGGCCTCGGACTTGCCCTTCATCTTCATCCTCACCAATTTCCAATCCCCGGCCCGCAGACCAAAGTTGCCGCTCACCCCGTTGTCTTGCTGAACCAAAAAATCGCGCCCCTTGGCCCCCGGCTTGCCCAGCAGCGCATCCGCCACATTCACACTGTCCGCACACGCTCCCTTCGGCAAAGACACCTGAGCCAGCGCGGCGAGGCTGGCGGGCAAATCAATGGTGCATACCACCTGATCCGAAACGCCTGCCGGGATGGTCCCTGGCCACCGCGTGATGAACGGCGTCCGTGTGCCCCCTTCATACACACTGTATTTGCCGCCACTGAAAGGCCCGGCGGGTTCATGTTCGCCCAACTTCTCAACCGCCCCATCCTGGTAGCCATCATCCAGCACAGGCCCATTGTCAGAGCACAGCACGAACAAGGTGTTCTCAGTCAGACCCAGACGCGCCACCGTCTTCATCAACTCCCCAACACACCAGTCAAACTGCACAATTGAATCCCCGCGAAACCCCATTTTCGTCGCCCCTTGAAACCGCTCATGGGGAATGCGCGGCACGTGAATGTCATGCGCCGCAAAAAACAAAAAGAACGGCTGCTTCTGGTGCTCTTCAATCCAGGCGTTCGACTGCTTCACCCAAGCATCCGCCAGATCCTCATCACGAAAGCGCGCCGCCTTGCCGCCCGTGTAAAATCCAATGCGGCTGATCCCATTGTGAATTGTGCCGTTGTGCCCGTGACTCCAGTTCATCTTGAGCGTCTCACGATGCGACAGGCCCGTGATATGATCCTCAGCAGGCAGCTTGCTTCCCACCCAGAGCGGATCTTTCGAATCCAGGTTTAAGACGCGATGGTCTTGTACAAAAACCTGCGGCACTCGGTCATTGGTCGTCGGCAGCAAAAAGCAGTGATTGAACCCAATCTCCAACGGCCCCGGCTTCAACTCGCCATTCCAGTCCGGCTCCGGATCACCCAACCCCAAGTGCCACTTGCCGATGACCGCCGTCTGATAACCTCCCGATTGCAACAGCGATGCCACCGTCGGCGTGCCCGGTTGAATGATCGCTGGCGCTGCGGGGGGGGCGATGCCCGTTCCCTTTTGCCGAAACGCATACATCCCTGTGAGCAGGGAAAAACGCGTCGGCGTGCAGGTGGAGGCCGAGCAGTAACCGCTGGTGAAACGTTGACCCTCAGACGCCAGTTGGTCAATGTTCGGCGTCTTGACCGCCGTCGCCCCGTAACAACCGACATCACCATACCCCAAATCGTCCGCCATGATGACGATCACATTCGGCTTCGCCCAGCAGGGCCCCGCTGAGACCAGGCACAAAGCAGCAACAACACAAACGAACCGATGGGTGTACACGAGCATGCGCTCACCCAAAGGCCTCTCGGCAGCCTTCGCAACTGGATAGACAGCGAGCGTCCAGCCTCTTTACTCCCCGCAACCGCACGCGTGCACCGCTTCTTCAGCCACCAAACAGCCGTCCGCCGTCGGAACCATCGGCTTCGAAAAATCCGGCTCGGGAATGTCCATCGACGGATTTGGCGCCTGCGCTGTCATTCCCAACTCCTTCAGCAACTCCTGATCTTCGTTCACGCGCGGATTCGCCGCCGTCAGCAGTTTGTCCCCATAGAAAATCGAATTCGCCCCGGCAAAAAACGCCAACGCCTGCGCTTCCTTGTTCATCTGGGTGCGGCCCGCACTCAGCCGCACCTTCGCCTTTGGAATCGCAATCCGGGTGATCGCAATCATCCGAATGAACTCAAAACTGTCCACCCGCCCGTTCTCCTCCATCGGCGTCCCCTTGATCGCCATCAGCGCATTGATCGGAACGCTCTCAGGCTGCGGATTGAAATTTGCCAGCACCTCCAGCATCCGAAGCCGATCCGTCACACCCTCACCCAACCCCAGAATGCCCCCGGCACACACCGCCATGCCGGCGTCTTGCGCGTGGCGAATGGTCCGCAGCCGGTCCTCGAACGTGTGCGTGCTCACCACGTTCGGATAATGCTCAGGCGATGTGTCGATGTTGTGGTTGTAGGCCGTCACTCCAGCCTCCTTCAGCTGCTTCGCTTCCTCCTCACCCAACTCACCCAGCGTCACACACACCTCCATGCCCAGCGTGGAAACGTTGCGCACAATGTCGAGCACCTGGTCAAACTTCTGCGTTCCCATCCGCACGCCCTTCCAGGCTGCGCCCATGCAAAACCGCGTCGACCCGCTTGCCCGCGCCGCCTTCGCCCGCTCCATCACCATCGCCGTGTCCATGAGCTTCTCAGACTGCACCCCCGTGCTGTAGCGCGCACTCTGCGCACAGTAGCCACAGTCCTCACTGCACCCGCCCGTCTTGATGGAAAGCAGCGTGCACAACTGCACCTCATTCTCTGGCCAGTGCTCCTCATGCACCGCACGGGCGTTTTGAAGCAACTCAAAGAAAGGCAATTGATACAGGCGTTGAAGCTCGGCGTAAGTCATGGCAAAAAGGATTCGTAACCCCGCACGATGCAACGAACCCGCTCCCGGTTCAACCGCCATTCTGCCTGCGTCTGTTGTGCCCGAATGCCGGCTAGCGAGGCCCAAATGACGTTTTTTCGGCAATCTTCAACGGCCGATGCTACGGAAACGTCTTGGCACCCCGGACCGAAGAGCTATCGTCTCGTGAATCCATTTCACCGCTTCAAAGCACCGCGCCCGATCAAGCTCTTCCTGATCCAATGCCAAAACTTTTGCGACCTGCACTTCTCATCCTAATCGCCGGGGTGATCTTTGCTGTCGGCTTCTGGGTCGGCGACCAGCGAGCCCAGCCAGAAGTCTCAGCACCCCCAACGCATCTGGCGACAACAACGCAGGAGCAGTTGGCGGAGCGTCAGGCCTTGATGACGAAACGCCGCCTCAACATCGCCAGCATTGCCTCGCTCTTCCAAGTGGAGGAAACAATCGCTGACGAATTGTTGAAGGAGTATGAAACCGTCCGGGAGCAGTATCGTCTTCTCATCAGGGATGGCGTCCCGGAGAACGATCCGCAGGACGTCACCGCCTACTACGTCCGCAGCCTGGGAACGGGTGCGGAGGCCAACCCGATTCTCAAAGAATGGCTGGCGGGCCGACCTGGTACCTTCATCGGTGAGAGCGTGTGGGGAGACTCCGCCACCCGCCGCCGTGACAAGGGCCCCCTACCGGACTTTTTGCTGGCAGGCAAATACGGTAACTCAGGCACCGGCTTCTTTGTTTCGCCCGACGGATGGCTGGTCACCAACGCGCATGTGATTGGCCATCGCCGGCAAGTTGATATCCGTGGCGCAAGTGGCATCATTCTCACGGCACAGGTGGTCAAGGTGGACGCGGAGGCAGACCTCGCCCTCTTGAAATCAGACTCTCCTCCCCGCGGGTATTTGGAAATTCGCAGGGAGGAATTGCCGCTCGGAACGCGTGTTTTCACGATTGGCTTCCCGAACATCGACACCCAGGGCGTTCAAGCCAAGTTCACCGAGGGCAGCATCAGCAGTCTGGCGGGCTGGCGTGATGATCCCAACGACTACCAGATCTCCGTGCCGCTTCAGCAGGGCAATTCCGGCGGCGCTTTGATTGACACCAATACCGGGCAGCTTGCAGGTGTGGTGACCTCCAGTCTCGCCCCAAGCCGGGCCGACAATGTCGGTTACGCCATCAAAGCCAGCGTTCTGGCAAACCTCATACGCTCCACTCCCGAGTGCGCCAGCATCGCCATGCCGAACTACGCCGCCTCAGGCAAGGATCGTGAGGAAAACATCGACCGCGCAAGTAAAGCCGCCGTGATGGTGCTCGTGAAGTGATCGACCCGCTTGACCCACCGCCCCACTCACCATTACACTCAGTCCTCCATCTCATGAAAACACCCCTCCTCACTGCCGCCCTCATCACCCTCGTCACCGCCTTGCCAGCCACTGCTCAGGACGCTGGAGCCGTTGACTTCGCCAAGCAAATCTTCCCCATCCTCGAGGCCAAATGCCTCAAGTGCCATCAAAAGGAGCGCACCGAGGACGGCAAACTCATCAAACCCAAACACGGCCTCCGCCTCGACAACGCCGAAGGCATCATGAAAGGCGGCAAAGAGTACCCCAACGAAAACGTCGTCGCCGGCAAACCCGACGCCAGCTGGCTCCTGAAGACCATGTCACTCCCGGTCGATGACGACCTCGCAATGCCCCCCGAAGGCAAAGCCGACCCCGTCACCGATGCCGAAAAAGCCCTCATCAAAGCCTGGATCGAGCAAGGCGCCAAGTTTGGCGATTGGAAAGGCGTCGAGTAACGCCTCCCCGCGGGAACGATTCCAAACGGTGGGCGGAACCATTCCTCCCACCGTTTTTTGTGACCTCGCCGCGGCCGGTGGCATCTTCCGCGCAACTTGTGCAAGCAATTCCTGTTCATGCTCCGTCCCTGCTGCTATAAGTAACCTCCCACGAACCCCCTCTCATTATGGCACAAGCAATCATGGACCCCGAGGAAGTGCGCCGGTTCGCCAAAGAACTGAAACGCTTCAATGACGACATCCAAGCCCGCGCCCAGGCGCTGCACACCCGTTTCGCGAATCTCTCCTCCACCTGGCAGGACCAGGAACACGAGAAATTCTCCGAGGAATTCATCACCACCATGAAGGCCCTCAAAAAATTCACCGAAATCTCCGAGCGCCACACCCCCTTCCTCCTGCGCAAAGCCCAGCGCATCGACGAATACCTCAACCAGCGCTGATCCAACGCCGCCAGCCTCCGCCACCTCACCCCCATGCAAGAAGCCCGCGTCCGCTCCCTCGACGCCCTTAACACCTGGCGCTCCAGCCTCATCGTCTTCCAGACCAAGGCCCGCCGTGGCGTGTCCCAGGTCACGGATGAGGTCAAACGCCTGCGCCAATGGCTCGAACTCGAGCAGCGCAATCACTGGGAGTCAGAAATCAAAAAACGCTCCCGCAAGGTCGATCAAACTTACCAGGAACTCCTCAGCGCCAAAAACTCCACCATGCGCGGCACCGTCATGGTCCAGGAGCAGGCCCTCCGCAAAGCCAAGGCCGCCCTCCAGGAAGCCGAAGAAAAACTCCGCCGCACCAAACGCTGGTGCCAGGACTACGACCGCGTCGTCCAGCCCCTGCTCAAGAAACTCGAAAACCTCCACTACTACCTCGAGCACGACCTCCCCAAAGCCGTCCACCTCATGGAGCAACTCTCCCGCGCCCTCGAAGGCTACGCCCAAGTCACCCTCGACACCAGCTCCCCACCCACGCCTAATCTTTGAAATCCGAAGTCTGGAAAACTCACTGCTCACTCGATTACTGATTCCTGTTTACTTCAGCTCACCCCCCATGTCCCACCGCGTCAGCTCCTCCCCCATCGACGAATCCATCAAAGAACTGATGGCCGCCTGGAGCCATACCCGCGACTCTTGGCGCGATCACCAAGCCCTCGCCTTCGAAAAAGATTTCCTCGAAAAACTCCCCGCCATCGCCAATCAAGCCCGCAGTGCCATTGATGAACTCGACGCCGTCATGCGCAAGATTCGTCAAGACTGCGACCCCCAAACCTGACCCCCTTTTCTCCCCTTGAGCGCACGCCAGACCCTCACCCACCTTCATCAGCTTCGTCAAAACGCCGCTGCCATCGCCGCCCAGGAGCAGGCCCTCGTCAAAGACCTCCGCACCCGGCGCTTCGCCGTCCAGCGTCGCAAGGAAGCCGCTCAGGAAACCCAGGAAGCCCAGCTCGCCGGCACCCGCCAGGAAATCGACGCCGCCTATGGCGCCACCGCCGACACCTACCGCCACCGCTACGACGCCCGCCGCCAGCGCGTCGAACGCCTCACCAACACCGCCCGTCGCAACCTCCCCAAACGCGTCGAAGAAGAGCGCTCCCGCTACCTCGGTCAGCTCCAGTGGCGCCGTCGCAAAGCCGAAGCCCAGCACCAGAACGACTGGAGAAAAATTGAAACCCGCCTCGCCCAATGGGAGGAAGGCCTCGTCGAAGCCACCCAGCGCCTCCGCCTCCAGGAAAAGCGCGCCCGCATCGCCCTCGCAAGTCACAGCAACCTCAAAGCCCTGCTCCCCAAGGGCGGTGCCCCCGCTCCCGTAGAGACCCCCGTCACCGAATCCCGCGACACCCTCCTCGCCACCCTGACCCGCCAGAGCGAAGACGCCGAAACCCACCTTCGCAGCTACCTCGGCCACAGCCTCGCCGGCCTGTTCCGCATGGCCCCTCTCTCGGCCTTCCTCATCATCGCCCTCGTCATCGGCGGCATCGTCATCGCTGCGGTCGGCCCCACTTCTCAGGGCTTCACCGTCGGCGCTGGCACCGCCATCGGTCTCGTCCTCCTCGCCCTTCTCCTGCACAAAGTCGGCGGCTCCCAGGCCCGACCCACCGCCCAAAACCTCGCCGACGCCCTCACCACCGCCCGCACCACCGAGTCCGCCATCCTCGGCAGCCTCGCCCAACTGCGCGACAAAGAAAAAACCCGCCTCGACCAGCAGCTCGAAGCCGAACTCACCGCTGTCCAAACCGCCTGGGACAATGTCGATCAAGTCGCCGCCCAGTTCGAAACCAAAGCCCGCGCCAAGCTCGCCGAACAACCCCAGCGCGTCCTCGCCAAAATCGCCCGCGCCCTCGGTCACCGCCTCCAGGGCGTCGAAGCCGCCCGCGCCCAGAACCTCGCCGCCATCTCCCAGGAACTCGCCACCCGCTCCGGCGGCACCGGCCAGATCATCGAGACCGAACTCGCCCAGCTCGACGCCGAAGAATCCCAGCGCCTCAGCACCCTCTCCACCGCCTGGCAAACCGACGTCCTCCCCGTCTACCGCGACCTCGCCCAACTCCAAACCGACCCCAACCTCCAGCCCCATCCCTGGACCGCCGACAGCATCGCCGCCTGGAGCCCCACCCCCGCCTTTCCCGCCCAAGTCCGCCTCGGCCAGCTCCACCTCGACCTCGCCAACCCCACCGGCAGCCTCCCCCAGCACGACACCCTCGCCCTCCCCGCCGCCGATTCCCAACTCACCCTGCCACTCTCCCTCGGCTTCCCCGACTGCGGCAGCCTCTTCATCGAAACAGACGCCTCCTGCGACGAAAAAGTCGCCGCTGTCCTCAACCAGGCCATCCTCTCCATCCTCACCGCCAGCCCCGCCGGCAAAGCCGCCTTCACCTTCCTCGACCCCGTCGGCCTCGGCCAAAACTTCGCCGGCCTGATGCACCTTGCCGACTACGAAGAGCAGCTCATCAACCGCCGCATCTGGACCCAGCGCGACCAGATCGACGAACGCCTCGCCGAGCTCAACGAGCACATCGAAAAGGTCATCCAAATGTACCTCCGCAACGAGTACGAAACCATCACCGAATACAACGAACACGCCGGCTCCGTCGCCGAAAAATACCACTTCGTCGTCATCGCCGACTTCCCCACCAACTTCACCGAGACCGCCGCCCAGCGCCTCCAGAGCATCGCCCTCACCGGCGCCCGCTGTGGCGTCTTTGTGCTCATGCATTGGAACCGCCAGCAAAAAGCCCCCGACGGCTTCGTCCCCGCCGAACTCCGCCAGTCCGCCCTCAACCTCCGCCTCACCCCCCAGGGCTTCATCACCGACGAATCCCTCGCCAAAGCCGGCGCCACCGTGGTGATCGACACCCCGCCGAACGCCGAACTCGAGCTCGCCCTCGTCCATCGCATCGGCAAAGCCAGCGTCGACTCCAATCGCGTCGAAGTCCCCTTCGAAACCATCGCCCCCGCCCCCGGCCATCTCTGGGAAGACAGCACCACCTTCGAACTCCGCGTCCCCATCGGCCGCACCGGCGCCACCAAACTGCAATACCTCGCCATCGGCAAAGGCACCCGCCAGCACGCCCTCTTCGCCGGCAAAACCGGCTCCGGAAAATCCACCCTCTTCCACGTCATCATCACCAACCTCGCCCTGCATTGCAGCCCCGACGAAGTCGAGTTCTACCTCATCGACTTCAAAAAAGGCGTCGAGTTCAAGTGCTACGCCGAAATGGCCCTCCCCCACGCCCGCGTCATCGCCATCGAGTCAGATCGCGAGTTCGGCCTCTCCGTCTTGCAGCGCGTCGACGAGGAACTCCGCCGCCGGGGCGACCTCTTCCGCGCCCTCGGTGCCCAAGACATCGCCGGTTACAAAAAAGCCGGCGGTAAGGAGCCCATGCCTCGCTCCCTCCTCATCATCGACGAGTTCCAGGAGTTCTTTGTCGAAGACGACACCGTCTCCCAAAGCGCCTCCGTCCTGTTCGACCGCATCGTCCGTCAGGGCCGCGCCTTCGGCATCCACGTCCTTCTCGGCTCCCAGACCCTCGGCGGCGCTTACACCCTCGCACGCGCCACCCTCGGCCAGATGGTCATCCGCGTCGCCTTGCAGTGCAACGAAGCCGACGCCCATCTCATCATGGATGAGAACAACCCTGCCCCCCGTCTGCTCACCCGCCCCGGCGAAGGCATCTACAATGACGCCGCCGGTGCCGTCGAAGGCAACTCCCCTTTCCAGGTCGTCTGGATCGGCGACGAAGTCCGCGACCAATACCTCCACAAAATCCGCGACCTCGCCCAAGCCCGCTTCGCCGACCGCGAGCCCCCCATCGTCTTCGAAGGCAACGCCCCCGCCGACATCCGCGAAAACACCCGCCTCGCCGCCGCCCTCAAGACCCCCCCCACCGAGACCCCCACCGCCCCTGTCGCCTGGCTCGGCGCCCCGAACGCCATCAAAGGCCCAACGCAAGCCACCTTCCTCCGCCAGAGCGGCAACCACCTCCTCATCGTCGGCCAGCGGGAGGAAGCCATCGCCACCATGCTCGGCTTGTCCTTGATCGCCCTCGCCGCCCAGTGCCCCAAAGACGGAGCCAAATTCTACTTCTTCCACAGCGCCGCCCCCGGCACCGCCGACGCCCTCTTTTTGGAAGACCTCTTCCCCCGCATCCCCCACGGCGTCACCGTCGCCCGCGCCCATGAGGTGCAGACCGTCATGACCGAAATTCACGATGAACTTCAGCGCCGCAGCACCGAAGGCACCACCGACGCTCCCCCGATCTTCATCTTCGTCCACAGCCTGCACAAATTCAAAAAACTCCGGCACGAGGATGACATGGACTTCTCCTTCAGCAGCAGCGACGACGACAGCGGCCCCAAACCTGGCGCCATGTTCAACACCCTCATCACCGAAGGCGCCGCCCTCGGCCTGCATCTGCTCACCACGCTCGACAGCTACAACAACGTCTCCCGCTGCCTCAGCCGCAAAGCCCTCACCGAGTTTGAAATGCGCGTCGTCTTCCAGATGAGCGCCAACGACAGCGCCAGCCTCATCGACGCCGCCAAAGCCACCGACCTCGGCCTCCACCGCGCCCTCCTCTACAGCGAGCAACAAGGCGACCTCGAAACCTTCCGCCCCTACGCCCTCCCCGACCAAACCTGGCTCCACCAAGCCACTGCCGCGCTCGCGTAGCTTCGGCAGATACACACTATAGGGTTAGCTAACGAGAGAGCATGATGAGAATTCAATCGTCTTTCGCTTGTCTACCTCCAGGAACGTTTGAGTTCTCCCCCGAGGGCTATGCAAAAGCGTCCCTTTGGATGCCGGAAGACGGGTTTAGTTGGAAGGATTTCTGGAAACAGAGCCCCAGTATTGAGGAATTCGAATCAGAGAAGGTTGAATTCGAGATGAGGGTCAAAGGCAAGCTTGAGGTCATGGAAGACCGTTACGAAGAAAAATCTCTGCGAACCCTACTCCCTGATCGTTGGCTAGTGGCATACACCAGCGATAAAGCATGGAGAAATGTCAACGGACAGAGGGAGCCCCTTTACAGCCAGCTGAAACGCACTCTTCTCTTCAAATCCGTTGTTCTTGGCTACGGCGAAGGTCCTATTCATAAAGTGCTCCCAAACAATGACGTTGCGATGTATATCAAGGAGCACTGTGCGTCTTCAGCTCGTTTAAAAGCCATCGCATTAAGGGCTTATGAGTCTCTTGCGAACGCTGGAGGTTACACCACCTGGACTTCTGTCAGCCAGCCTATTTTCCTTTGCTTGGCCGCAGCGAAGTCGTCAATGGACGCCATGTCCTCCGTGTTGTGGGCACTCCTCTTTCGGGAAACCCCTACCGGGAAAAAAATCCCGAGCATGCGCACACTCTATAAAAAACTAGACCCCAAAGCAGGCACTCCGTTCCATATTGAATTTGAAGAGCTGCATCAGAGTTCTTGGTTCACAGAGCTACAACTTGCTCGAGATTCAGTTATTCACCGCTCCGCAAGCCCTGTAGCTCACGACAAATTTGGTGCCGCTTTTGATTTCGATCTTGGTCTTTTTGATAAAATGAGGCCTACCGCGCCTAGGGTTGTAGTGGAAGAGAACATGCAGCTTCTTAATCTCCACAAAATCATGCAGGGATTCGTGAGTGACTTGGAAAGGTGGGAGGAGAATGTTGCACACCGGCTTCAAGAGCTTGCATGGTTCCCATCATTGAACACACATGGCATTTTGATGGGAATCGACTTTAATGACAATCAATTGCTCAGGGACGGTTCAGGGCCTTCCCTCATGATCAACTCACACGCACAGGGAATTGAGTCGAAATGACAGCTTGTGGTCCGCATCCGGTTAACAAGGCCGCCAAATCTGCTCTCCATAAATTTCAATGAAATCTCCTCCCCAGCTTTCCGTGAGACCCCGGCTTCCCCCTCGCCATCCCTGCCCGAAACCCTATGAGCCAAGGACGAATCAAACCAATTCAAACATGAATTGCCGCAATTCAATATTAGAAAATAAAAGAACAAATAAGAATTAAATTGATCTGATCAAAGAATATCAAAACTCACAAACAAGTTAATTCAAATCAGTTACAGACAGCCAAACTTCGCTTTTGAAAACAATCAAAACCAAAACGAACACATCAAATCTTAAACCGAAGTGTCGCATTTTTTGCTCATCGTTTATTGATTCAAAATCAGTCCTCTACAGTTCAAAAACGAATCTTCTTGTTTCGCTGTAGGCAAACCAGTAGACTCCCCGGATGGAAGCCTTTGCCCACAAGGGTTGAGGCGCGGCAGGTGGCGTTTTGACAACGCCTTGAACCTTCAACACCCGTCCACCATGGCCAGACCCAAACTCAGCCTTCGCAGTCGAAGTGACGGCGACCTCGTCACCTACTCCCAGAACATCCTGCGCCAGCTCACCACCCAAAGCAGCGAGTTCCCGGACCTCCACCCCAGTCTCCCCACCATCCAGGCCGCCGTCACCGACTACCGCGACGTCCTCCTGGAAGTCACCGTGCTCATGGCGAAACTGCGCGCCACCGTCACCCGCAAGAAACAGCAGCGCCGCGAATTGGAGAACCTCCTAACCCAGGCCGCCTCCTACGTCGCCGCCGCCACCCTGGGCAATCCCTCGAAACTCATCTCCATCGGAGTCGACACCATCGACCGCGGCAGCCCCGTCGGCTTCCTCCCCGAGCCGAGAAACCTCAGCGCCGCCGTCGGCCCCAGCGAGGGCACCATCGTCCTTCGTTGGAAAGCCATGCGCCGCGCCCGCATGTTTGAGATCCAGTCCAAGCACGACGGCCCAGGCGAAGACTGGACCCAACAGCCCTTCGTCACCCGCAGCCGCGCCACCCTCCACGGCCTTCCCCCCGGCCAGCGCTTCACCTTCCGAGTCCGCGCCCTCGCCACCGCCGGCCCCAGCCCCTGGTCCGACCCCGCCTTCTGTCGCGTTCCGTAACGGCTCCCCACCCTGGGAATCGTACTCGATGCGATTTCAGCTTCATTCTAGGAAGCCATCAGATTTTGACTCGATAGTTGTCAAAAACGTGCTGTAGTGAGCCGGTTGAAAGCGATGGACACCTCAGGCGAAAAAGCCACGACCTCGACTCGGGCCCTGGGCCATCATGGGTTGACTATCCTTGCTTTCCTCTGCCTCCTGTTCCACCACCGAGCCGACGCCGTCGAATTCACCAGCACCGCCAGCCTCACCCTCAACGACAACGCGGAAGCCAGCCCCTATCCATCCACCCTCACGGTCAGCGGCGTGTCCGGCATCATCGGCAGCGTCCGCGTCAAACTAAACGGCTTCAGCCACACCCGCCCCGCCGATCTGGATATCTTCCTAGTCGCCCCCAACGGCCAAATGGCGGCCGTCATGTCCGATGCGGGCGGCGAGGTTGAAGCCACCGCCCTCAACCTCGTTTTTGACGACACCGCCGCCATAGCGATCCCCGCCACCGGCCCGCTTACCTCTGGCACCTTCCAACCCGCCAACCATGAACCCGGCGAACCTCCAGCCCCAGGTGCCACCTTACCCAGTAACAGCAAATTCACCGTAATGGCGAATGGAGGCGTGAATGGCCCCTGGAAACTCTATGTCCGGGACGATCAGACTGGCGAAACCGGCACCCTTACCTCCTGGGCACTGGAAATCGAAACCACGAACGCCCTCAACGCCAGCTACACCACCGGCACAGAAGTGCCGCTCACCACAGAGAGCTTCACCGCCACCGGCAAAACCGTCACCTTCGCCCTCAACCACGCCCCGATCCGGGGCGCCAATTTCACCGTCGTGAACAACACCGCCCTCGGGTTCATCCAGGGCACATTCGAAGGCCTTCCCAACAGCGCTACGGTGGATATCGGCTTCGGCGGCATCACCTATCACTTCATTGCCTGGTATTATGGTGGAGATGGCAACGACCTCGTCCTGCTATGGCGTGACACCGCCCTTTCAGCGTGGGGTAACAACTACTATGGCCAAATCGGAATTGGCTCTTTCTTTTCATCTTGGACTGCGCCTAACGCCGTCAATTGGAGCGGAGTGCTAGCTGGTAAGACGCTGGTTGCAGCCACCGCGGGTGATACCCACAGTCTTGCCCTGTGTTCTGACGGCACTCTCGCTACTTGGGGTAGAAACCCCTTTTATCCAGGCAATGATACTACCGATGCGAAAAGCGTCCCAGCGGCCGTTCCCCAGAACGGAGTGCTCGCAGGCAAAAGTGTCGTAGCCATCGCTTCAGGGTCTGACCACAATCTAGCCTTGTGCTCTGACGGCACCCTTGCAGCCTGGGGCCAGAATAACGCTGGCCAGCTTGGAGACGGCTCGACTCTCCCGCGAAATGATCCCGTGGCAATTATGCAAAGCGAAGCTCTGTCGGGTAAAACGGTGGTCGCCATCACCGCCGGGGGGCAACATAGTCTGGCCTTATGCTCTGATGGAAGCCTAGTCGCTTGGGGCCATAACGGCTACGGGCAGCTTGGTGACAATTCGACGACGAATCGAACCTTTCCTGTCAGTGTCAACCCGAATGGCGCGCTCGGCGGCAAGACCGTGACCGCGATCAGCGCAGGTGCATACCACAGCCTCGCTTTGTGTTCTGACTTCTCGCTTTCTGCCTGGGGCAGAGGAGACATGCACCAACTTGGTAATGGGTCGCCTTCAAATCAATCCACCCCGGCGGCAGTCACCGACAATGGTGCACTGGCGGGCAAAACTGTGGTGGCGATTGCCGCAGGCGGTAACCACAACCTGGCACTGTGCTCCGACGGCAGCCTCGCAGGTTGGGGCGACAATCAGGCGGGTCAACTAATGGACAATACAACCTCTCCGAGAACCATTCCAATGATCATTCGGAGCGCTGTGCTTCCAGGCAAGAAAGCAGTAAGCATCGTTGCAGGCCTCAGCCATAGTTTGGCCTTGTGCTCTGACGGCACCCTTGCCTCATGGGGCGACAACCTCCGCGGCCAACTAGGGCGTGGCCGCTCTCCGTCCCCGAGTTTTGCCCTAAACCCTGCGCCCGTGATTCAGGATGGCCTTCTAGCCGGCAATCGATTCCTTGGCGTCGCTGGATCCTGCTCATCTGCAACTCACTCCCTCGCCTTGTATGCCGTTCCTCCTGAAATCGCTGTCGAGCACCCCGCAGAGTTCAACCTACCCAATGGCACCGCCACCATTTCTTTTGGTACAGCCCCCCTCGTCCAAGGCGAAAGCGAGCGCACTTTCACGATCCGAAATAGAACCCGTGGTGATCTGACGGTGTTCGGAGTGACCTTGGATGGCACTAATTCTGGCGACTTCACCGTTACTCGCCATCCAGAGGTCCAGTTAAGCTTTGGCACTTCCACCACCTTCACCGTGAGATTCAAGCCGACCAGCCTAGGCGAAAAAACCGCCACGCTCCATATTGCAAGCAATGATGGCGACGAAAACCCCTTCGACATTACGCTAACCGGCACTGGTATTCCGGGTGCCCACATTCGCGTCGGAGACTCCGTCACCCTTGACCTAAGTTGGGTTTCTCTGGCTGGCGGAGAGACACTCAAAGTCAGTGGGCTCCCGCCTGGCTTAGTCTTGAACGCTGGCGCACCACCGATCATCACAGGCACAGCCCTTGGTCTGGTACCCAACGGTGGAACGATCATTCAGGTTCTCCGCAGCGGCAAAGTCGTGAGAACTCTACCGCTCAATCTAGTGATTGATTCCCATCGATTGGCGGGCACCTACGAGCTGTTGCTGGAGGAAGGCGGGCAGCCATCCGGCAAACTTAGCTTCACGGTATCCAACCCCAACAAAGCCGTTCCCAATCCTGCCTTCACCGCCACCTTGGAGCGCCTTGGTCAAAGCAAACGACGTGCTAAGGGCAGCTTCATAGCCTCCGGGTCCCCTCAGACGGTGCCCATCGTTTTCCCCTCTTCCAATACCGCTAGCGCGCTCACCTTGAACGTGGTTCTGACCAGCGGCTCCGACCTCGCAACCGCAGTCACTCAGCCCGCTTCTGGACTCACTGCGCGCGGGTTTCGCCTTGCCCATACCAGCCGAATTCCCTCAGGCAATCCTCAAATCACTCTGACTCTTCCACCCACCATACCGGGTGACCGCGTTAGCACTCCAGGAGGCATCGGCCACGCGCGGGGCACAGTCACTTCCACGGCCCTCGTCTCATTGGCTGGGCAACTTGGTGACGCCCAACCCTTCACCACGTCCCTTTCACTCTCGCAGACCAACCAAGCTGTTGTCTGGATGACGCCCTACGCCAACAAAACTTCCTGCATCGGTGGCATCATCAACATGGCCGACACGGGTGCTGCGGATCGCAGAGCTTCCGCAGAAATGGCGACGACAGGCTTGCAGTGGAAAAAGCAAGCGGATGCTAGGGCAATCGCATACCCCGCAGGTTTCGGACCGCTAACCCTTTCAGCCCGATGCAGCCGCTGGGTCGCCTCTGTCCAAGCTGAGGGACTTGCCCAGTCCCTGGCGCTAGACTTCAGAGCCCTCGACGCCGCCTACATCTCCCCAACTCCAGATCTGCTGTCGGCCCGCTTCAGTCTGCGGGACAATTTTACCCTCCTGAGCATTGCCCCGGATAACGCCGTTCCCTTCACCGGCAAAACCACAGCGTCCATCGGTACCTTTTCCGGTATCTTTACCCTTCCCACTCCCGCCAACCGCTCACCCCTCAGTGGCGTGTTTCTCCAAGACGACACGTTCAACCCTTTGATCGGCCAAGGCTTGGTTCGGATCCCTGTCGGTGGAGGCGTAAAGGGCTCCTACCAAACTGCTGGCATCGAGTTCCGCCAACCCACCTCGTTGGGCACGCATCGCTACCGCATCGGCGACACCGTGAACATCGACCTTCGCGCTATCATCGTGTCGGGAGAATCTCTCAAAATCCTTGGCTTGCCGCCAGGACTCGGGCAATTCGGAACCGTTGTCACAGGCACGATCACGGGTCTTGGCCCTAGCACAGGAGTAAAACTTCAAGTGTTCAATGGCAAGACCCTCGTCCGTACCCTCCCGCTGGACTTCGCGGTCGAGCCCTACCTCTTCGCAGACAGTTGTGAACTCTTGCTCGAAGACGCCGATGCCGGGCTACCCGTCGGAAAGCTTAAGGTCACCATAAGCTCGCCTAGCGCGAAACAACCCAGTCCAGGGTACTCCGCGACGCTAGATTTTCTCGGTCACCCACGCCGAAGTTCCAAGGGAACCTTTACGCCCACAGGCACTCCACAGGTTGTAAGAGTGGACTTTCCCGCCTACCAATCCTTTTCGTCCGGCACCTTTTATCTCACCTTTACGGCTGGATCCAATCAAGTGAACGCTTCAACCGGACGAGGATTTTTCGTTCCTATTCGCGTCACTGGGCGCGGCTTCCGCCTCGCCCGTCTTGGGCATATCCCCACCGGAAATCCTCCCCTGACGATGACTTTTCCACCGGTCGTCCCTGGAAACCGGACCACCACTCCAGCCGGCGTTGGGTATGCTAAAGGTACCATCAGCTCCCAAGCCCTTATCCCACTTTCTGGCATGCTCGGTGATGCCCAGTCATTCACCACTTCACTTCATCTTTCCCAAACCAACCAAGCAGTTGTTTGGCTCACCCCTTACAAAAACAAATCCTCCTACTTTGGTGGTATCATCGACATAGCTGCACCTGCTACTCCAGATCGAGGCGCAGTGCTTGGCGCACACACTGCCGGCGTGAATTGGGCCCGCCTCGCGGATGCGTCAGCTCCGTCTTATCCCGCAGGCTTTAGTGCTCTTTCCCTCACCGCCAAATCCAGCCGTTGGGTGCCCGCCAAACCCGCCGCCGTCCTGGCCGACTCTCTCGGCCTCACCTTCCGAGGCATCAACGCCAGCTACATCGCCCCCACCACCGACCTTTTGCCGAACTTCTGGAGCCTGCGGGACAACTCCAGCCTCTTACGCATCGCCCCCACCAACGCCGTGCCCTTCACCGGCAAAGCACTGGGCACCAACGGCACCTTCACCGGAAACCTGACCCTTCCCATCCCAGCAGCAAAATCCGCCATGAGCGGCGTCTTCCTCCAAGACGCCACCTTCGGTCAAGCCATCGGCCAGGGCCTGATCAAGGTCCCCATCACCGCGCCTGTGAAAGGCTCCTTCCAAACCTTCGGTGTCGAGTTGGGAAACTGACCTCTTGATGGTGCCAAGGGACAATCATCCCCGCAATTTCCCCCCGCGAGCCTTCGTTCCCACCGCCGCCATGTTCCGTCTCACCCTCTGTCTCCTCGCCCTCACTTCGTCATTCTCTGCCGCCGCCCAGCCCAACGTCGTCCTCTTCCTCGTCGATGACATGGGCTGGATGGACTCCGGCGTCTACGGCTCCAAGTATTACGAGACCCCAAACATCGACCGCTTCGCCACGCGCGCCATGCGCTTCACGAATGCCTACTCGCAACCGCTCTGCTCTCCCACCCGGGCGTCACTGCTCACCGGTCAATACACCGCCCGCCACGGCATCACCAGCGCGACCGGCCATCAACAGCCGCAACCAGCCGGTCATGTCTTCCTCCCAGAAACCGCTCCCCCGAATGCGGCGATGCTGCTTCCCGAGAGCAAAAACTTCCTGGAACCCTCCCAAATCACGCTGGCAGAAACCCTCAAAACCGCAGGCTACCGCACCGCCCACATCGGCAAGTGGCACCTGGGGCTGACGAAGCCGCATTGGCCGGAGCAGCAGGGCTTTGACGTGGCGTTCCACTGCCACCCCGATCCCGGCCCTCCCGGCAATTACTTCTCGCCCTACGGCGTCGTGCCCGATGGCGTGGCGAACGCGAAAACCAAAATCGGCACCATCACCGATGGTCCTGACGGCGAATACATCGTGGACCGGCAAGCGGCGGAAGCCGTCAAGTTCATCGACGCCAGCAAGGGCGCTCCCTTCTTCCTGAACCTCTGGTGCTACGGCGTGCACGGACCCTGGGGCCACAAGCCGGAATACACAAAGGCCTTCATGGACAAAAAGGATCCCAGCGGCCGCCAGGGGAATCCGATCATGGCTTCGATGCTCAAAAGCGTCGACGAATGCTTCGGCCGCATCCTCGACGAGCTCGACAAACAAGGCCTCACCGACAACACGATCATCATCTTCACCTCCGATAACGGCGGCAACACCCACAGCAACATCACCTCCGAAGGCAAGAAAACCGCGAATGAGGACTGGACCAAGTGGGCAGGCAATCAGCCACCCACCAAGAACACCCCACTGCGCGACGGCAAAGGCACGCTCTACGAAGGTGGCACCCGCGTGCCGATGATGTGGGCCTGGGCCGGCAAAATCGCCCCCGGCAGCACCAGCGATTCCGTCGTCGGACCCATCGACGTCTATCCCACCGTCATCGATCTGTTGGGCATCGCCAAACCAACGGCCCAAACGTTTGACGGTGTCAGTTACGCCAAAGTGCTCCAAGGCACCGGCGACTTGGCGCGCGAAGGCTACTTCAATTATCACCCCCATGCCGGGGCCAACAAAGCAGGCGGTGTCTGGGTGCGCAGTGGCGACTACAAACTGCTGCGCTGGTTCGGCCAGCCCAACACCCACGAACTCTACAACCTCAAAGACGACATCAGCGAAGCGACTGATCTCAGTGCGAAGATGCCTGAGAAGGTGCAGGCATTGAGCACCCTCATCGACGGCTTTCTCAAAGACACCGGTGCGTTGTATCCGCGCCCGAACCCGGCCTACAAGCCAACCGTCGCCCAGGTGAAGCCGCAAAACACCGATCCGCTTGACGGCTGGAAAGAACGGCAGTGCAAGGCGACCCTCCGTGACGGGGTGCTGTCGATGAAGGCGACGGGCCAAGCTGGCAATGCGTTTCTGGGTCATGGCACCGGGACGATGAAAGGTCCGGCCACGGTGAAACTGCGCGTGCGGAGCACAGCGGGCGGCGCGGGCAAGATCGAGAGTTTTCCCAAGGGCTCAGCGGATCCCGAAGGCCGGATCGAAGTGCCGTTCGAGGTGAAAGCGGGCGACTGGCAGGACCTGCAAGTCGAGGTGGCCAATCCCGGACCACTCGGCACCCTGCGTGTCTATCTGCCTGATGCGGAAATCGACTGGATCGAAGTCGTGCCGGCGAAAGGGAAGGGGATGCGTTCGGACTTCGATGTGAAGTCTTAACTCGGAGACGATTTTGAGCCGATGGAGGAACCGGTTGAAAATCGGAGCCACTTTTCACGTTCTCGCGCCATGCCCCGCCTTCTGCTTTGCTTCCTCGCCCTCAGCTCTCTGCTTTCCGCCGCCGAAAAACCCAATGTCATCGTCATTCTCACCGATGACCTGGGCTGGGGCAGCGTCGGCTGTTACGGCGCGGATCCGGCGCTGGTGAGCACACCGAACATCGACCGCTTGGCCAAAGAAGGCCGGCGCTTCACCGACGCCAACACGACCTCGTCCGTCTGCTCGCCGACACGGTACGCGCTTATGACCGGCCGCTACTGCTGGCGCACGCCGTTGATCAGCGAGGTGCTCAGCACCGTGGCACCCCTGCATATCGAAACGAACCGGCTCACTGTGGCTTCGATGCTCAAATCCCAGGGCTACAATTGCGCCGCCGTCGGCAAATGGCACCTTGGCTACGGCACCGCAGAGAGGTGTGACTACACCAAGGAATTGAAGCCCGGACCACTGGAGATCGGGTTTGATTATCACTTCGGTGTGCCAGCGAATCATGGCGACCTCAGCGGTGTTTACGTCGAAAACCACTGGGTCTATGGCCTGAACAAGGAAAGTCCGTCCTCGCCCAGTCCGCCCTACGTCACCATGGGCCAGCAGAAGGGCAAAACCGTCAAGACACTCGATCTCAACGCGCCAAAGCGCATCGACGATGAAGTGATGGCCACGCTTACCGACAAGCTGGTGTCATGGATTGGGCAGCAGAGCGCGGAGAAGCCGTTCTTCGTCTATTTCACGCCCGTGGCCGTGCACAATCCGATCACGCCCTCCAAGCAGACCGCAGGCAAGAGCAAGGGCGGGCCCTTCTGCGACTTCATCAGCGATCTCGACATCAGCGTGGGCCGCGTGCTCGACGCGCTCGACAAACAAGGCCTCACCGAAAACACACTCGTGCTTTTCAGCAGTGACAACGGCGGGGTGAACAAGCCGGAGAATGCTACCCTGGTCCAAAACGTGGCCCAGCAGGCCGGGTTGAAACCTGTGGGTCCGTTTCGCGGTGGCAAGCATGATGTCTGGGAAGGCGGATTCCGCGTGCCTTACCTCGTGCGTTGGCCAGGCCACGTGCCCGCCGGTTCCGTCTGCGATGAAACCATCAGCATCGTCGACACGCTCGCCAGCATCGCCGCCATCACCGGCGCTGCGTTGCCCAAAGTCAACGAGGGCGCGGAGGACAGTCACGATGTCTCAAAGGCCTGGCTCGGCGCGAAGTTTGACAGTCCGATCCGCCCGGATGTCATCGTGCACAGCGCCGCCGGCAATTTTGCGATTCGCAAAGGTTCCTACAAATGGATCGAAGGCATCCCCGCCGATGACGTGAAGCCGGCGGCGAAGAAAGCCCATGCGGACCAGTTCAAACCGCAGCTCTACGATTTGAAGGCGGACATCGCCGAGACCCAAGACCTCTCCGCCCAGCAACCGGACGCCGCAAAGGAGCTCGCCTTACTGCTCAATCGCTATCGCGACGGCGGTTACAGCCGCGAACTGCCGCCTGCCGGAGTGAAGCCAAAACCCGCGTTTGCTGAACTGCCTCCTTTGGCGAATGCCGAACCAGTGGACCTCACGACCTTCAAAGGCCAAGGTTGGACCGCCCGCGACGGCGCGATGTTTGCCAAGGCCGGTCCGAAGGGCAGTCCGCTCACGGGCGCCGCTTCATTTCAAGATGGCGTGCTCGAATTTCAGATTCGCCTGGGAGAGGCGGACCGGCATTCGCTACGTATTCACACGGCGGAAAACAAGCGCAGCTACCGCATCGTGCTGTCTCACACGAATCTTGACATCGCTGTCAATCCTGAGGCCAAGGACGGGGAGACGATCCAGCTCGGCAAACAGCGGGTGAAGTTCAAGTCAGGCGACTGGCAGACGCTGCGCCTGACCTTCAAGGGGGACGAAGTCACCACCGAATTTGCGGGAGTTACGCTCAAGGCGAAACATGCGGTGCTGGCGGAGGCGAAAGCCCAACTCAACTTCGTCGCCTTCGAGGGCGAGGTCGGAGTGAGAAAGGTACAGTTGGCAAAATAGACCCCCTGTTCCACTTTGAACGCTTCCCATTTCCCATGAAAAAAACGCTTCTTTTGCTTCTAAGCTTGAGCCTCCCCATGCTGGCTTCCGGCCAAACAAATGCCCCTTCCAAACCGAACCTGATCTGGATCATGGCGGATGATTTGGGATGGGGCGATCTGGGTTGCTACGGTCAGAAAGTGATCACCACGCCGAACCTGGATCGCATGGCCGCGGAGGGCATGCGGTTCACGCATTTTTATTCAGGTGCGACGGTGTGCGCGCCGTCGCGCAGTGTCTTCATGACGGGTTTGCATCACGGCCACACTCGGGTGCGCGGCAACGCCGGTGATGCCAACCCGGCGGCGCAGGCCTTGAAGCCGGAGGATGTCACGGTGGCGAAGGCGCTGAAGGAGGTGGGCTACAAGACGGCCCTCATCGGCAAGTGGGGCCTGGGTGACATCGGCGCGGCGGAAAGCGGCATGCCGCGCAAGCAGGGGTTCGATGAGTTTTACGGCTACATGAACCAGCATCATGCGCACAACCATTTCCCCGACTTCCTCTGGCGCAACGAGACCAAGGAGCCGCTGTCGAACGTCATCGTGCCCGTGGGTGAGCATGGCGCCGGTTATGCCACGGAGGCGATTCATTACTCGGACGATTTGTTCGCTGACGAATGCCTCAAGTTTGTCTCAGACAACAAGGCCAAGCCGTTTTTCCTCTACTGGGCGATGGTCATTCCCCACGCCAACAACGAGCGCGGCAAAATCCTTGGCGACGGCGCGCATGTCCCGGACTACGGGCCCTACAAGGACAAGGACTGGCCCAACCAAGACAAGGGGCAGGCGGCGATGATTTCGCGGCTGGACAGTTATGTCGGGCGTATGGTGGACCAGCTCAAGGCTTTGGGCATTGCCGACAACACGCTGGTGATTTTCAGCAGCGACAACGGACCGCACGATGAGAGCAAGCATGATCTGGAGCGCTTTGATCCCAATGGGCCGTATACAGGCATCAAACGCAGTCTGACGGATGGCGGCATTCGCGTGCCGTTAGTCGCCTGGTGGCCGGGGAAGGTGAAGCCTGGGGTGTCGGATCACCCGGGTTACTTTCCGGATTGGTTTGCAACGGCAACGGAGTTGGCGGGGGCGAAGGCGCCGTCGAACCTGGATGGACTCAGCTTGGTCCCAACGCTGACAGGTGAAGGCGAACAGAAAGAGCATGAGTTCCTTTATTGGGAGTTTCATGAGGGCGGCTTCAAGCAGGCGGCGCTGTATCAGGGGCGCTGGAAGGGCATTCGCTCGGGCGGGCCGGATGCCGTGGTGCAGCTCTTTGACCAGGAAAACGATGTGGCGGAGGTCACCAATGTGGCGGACAAGCACCCGGAGATCGCGGCGAAAATCGGCACCTACCTCAAATCGGCGCGCACGCCTTCGGCGGATTGGGAACCGCAATGGCAGAAGGCTGGCAAGAAAAAGGCGAAGTGACTACCACTGGTCATCGAGTTTGCGGCGGTAGTCGCCGCGGCTGAAGTATTTTTCCAGCCAGCAGTAAAGGATGATGAAGAGGTAGCGGCTGCCCATCTCGCGCAGTTTTAATTTGGCGGTGCCGAAGCGGCGGTTGCGCCAGGAGATGGGCATGACGGTCCAGGTGTAGCCGCGCACGATGGATTTGAGGGGAAGCTCCACGGTGAGGTTGAAGTGCGGGGCGAGGTAGGGTTTGCAACCTTCGAGCACATGGGTGCGATAGGCTTTGAAAGCGTTGGTGGTGTCGTTGAGGCGGAGGTTGAAGATGATGGAGATGAACTTGTTGATGATGCGGTTGAGCACGAGCTTCACCTTCGGGTAGTCCACCACTTGCCCTCCTTTGATGAAGCGGCTTCCAAAAACGCACTCGTAACCTTCACAGAGGAGTTGCCAGTAGCGCACAACATCGTGAGCGTCGTCGGATTCGTCCGCCATCATGATGACGACGGCATCGCCCTGGACATGGCCGAAGCCATAGGTGATGGCGCGTCCGAAGCCGTGGGGACCTGGATTGGTGACGGGACGGAGCTGGGGGATCTCGGCTTTCAGGGATTCCAGCACGCTGGCGGTGTTGTCCTGGCTGCCGTCGTTCACGACGATGATCTCGTGGGCGATGCCGGCTTCGGCGAGCACGCTGTGCAGGCTGCGAATCGTGTGGGGCAGAGCGTCCTGCTCATCGCGCGCGGGGATGACCACGCTGAGGCGCTGGGGAGGAGGAAGCGTGGGGCTGGGCGGCATAAAGGGTTGGACAAGCGTGAGGCTACAGCTAAAACCGTCAGGGACGCGATTCCAATCCCAAAATATGAGTACTGTTCTTGTCACGGGGTCTGCCGGTCTGGTGGGTTCTGAAACTGTTAAGCGCTTCCTGGCGGAGGGCTTTAACGTCGTGGGCATTGATAATGGGATGCGCGCCTATTTTTTTGGCCCGGAGGCTTCCACGGCGAAGTCGCAGGCAGCGCTTTCGGGTCTGCGGGGCTATCGGCATGAGTCGGTGGACATCCGGGACATGGCGGCGGTGCAGGGGATTGTGAAGGGGATCGGCAGCGATCTGGCGGCGGTGGTGCACACGGCGGCGCAACCGTCCCACGACTGGGCCGCGCGCGAGCCGCTGACGGACTTCGGGGTGAATGCGGTGGGCACGCTGCATTTGTTGGAAGCAGTGCGGCTGCATGCACCCGAGGCAGTGTTTGTTTTCACCAGCACCAACAAGGTTTATGGGGATCGGCCCAATCTGCTGCCGCTGGTGGAGACGGCGACGCGCTGGGAGATCGCCGAGGATCATCCGTATCATGCGCGGGGCATTGACGAGCAGATGAGCCTTGATGCGTCCACGCATTCGGTTTTTGGGGCGAGCAAGGTGGCGGCGGATGTGATGGTGCAGGAGTATGGCCGCTACTTTGGCCTTCGGACGGCGTGTTTTCGAGGTGGCTGCCTGACGGGGCCGGCGCATGCGGGGGCGGAGTTGCACGGGTTCCTGTCCTATCTGATGCGCTGCACGGTCCAGGGGCGGCCCTACAAGGTGTTTGGCTACCACGGCAAGCAGGTGCGGGACAACATTCACAGCCATGACTTGGTGGAGGCGTTCTGGCAGTTTTTTCAGGCGCCGCGCTGCGGGGAAGTGTACAACATGGGCGGGGGGCGGCGCTCCCATTGCTCGATGCTGGAGGCGATCACGCTGTGCGAGGAGATCAGCGGCAAGACGCTGTCCTGGACCTATGAGGAGCAGAACCGGACGGGTGACCACATTTGGTATGTGAGCGATGTGGCGAAGTTTGAGGGGCACTACCCGGGCTGGCAGTGCCGCTACGATTTGCGCCGCACGCTGCAGGAGATCCACGACGCGGTGGTTTGAGGAGCGTCAGGCGGCGGACAGGCTGATCCAGTCTGGGTGGGCGTCGGCATGGGCGGCGATGCCTTCGAAGATATCTGCGCGGGAGATCTGGGGAGCCCAGTTCCAGGTGCGATGGGCGAGATCGGAGTCGAGGATGAGCCAGGCAACGTCCATGGCGCGGTCGGCGCCGTCGCGGACGGGGTCGGGGCGGCCGGGAAAGCGGTCGCGGCACCAAGCGGAGAGTTCGGCGAGGGAAAAGCTGTTGAGCAGACCGCCGCTGACGTGGCAGAGGCGGGGCTGGCTGGGAGAGCCGGAACCGGCCTGCATTTGCTGGACAAGGAGGCGGGCAAGGTCCTGAGGGTGAAGGGCGTCGCGGACTTGCAGGCCGTCACCGCCGAAGCCGAGGTAGCGCAAGGCGCGCTGTTCGCGCCAGGAGTGGATCCAGTAGGCGACGATGCCTTGATCCGGGCGGCCAAACTGGCCGGGGCCGGCGAGGACGCCGCAGCGGTTGATCCAGACCGGGAACCCGAAAGCGGAGTGGTATTCGAGGGCCAGTTGCTCGGAGCAGAGTTTGCTGGTGCCATACAGCGAAAGTGGTGCCTGGGTGGAAAAGGCTTCAGTGATGCCGATGTCGGCGACCCCCGGGTGATTCGCGGTCCGATCCAACCGGAAGCGTTGACCGTCCGGGACGAGGGGGATGTGCCGGAGGGCGTCGACGCTGTAAACGCGCGAGGTGCTGAGCATGAGGAAGCCGGCGTTTCGTGCTCGGCAAAACTCGAGCATGTTGAGGGTACCGACGAGGTTGTTTTCGAGCAGTTGACGGCTGCTGGAGCGGCCGTCGAGTCCGGCGAGGACGCTGGGGTTGGCGGCGGCGTCGATGAGCCAGTCCACGTCAGGCAGGCACTCGAAGTCGCTGGGCTGCCTGACATCCCCGTGAAACAAGCGGACGCCAAGGCTTTGGAGGGGCAATCGGTTGATCTCGGCCCCAGGGCGGCAGAAGTTGTCCATCCCCAGGACGGTCCATCCGGACTCGACCAGATGGCGGATGATCTGGCTGCCGACGAAGCCACAGGCTCCGGTGACGAGGACGCGGTTGGTGGAGGAGGAACTCACGCCTGAAAGGAACTGCACGATCGCCGAGGCGGCAAACTCAATTTGAAGGGCGGGGAGGCCGGTGTATCGACATGGGCGGTGTAGGATTCGAAAGAGCGGCTCTGATTCCAATCCTGATTTTTCATCGCGAATTGAACTTGCTGCGGGGTGGATCCTGGCTGGTCTTCAAACTGGTGCTGCTGCAGCAGCTTTTTCGGGGGTTTGGCACTTGCCGGGCAAGACAGTGGGTTGAGGCGCGTTACCAGCGCGCCATGAAACGTTTGCTCATCTCCCTTACCCTTCTTCTGACTGGCCTCGCCTCTGCGGCTGACAAGCCCAACGTTCTTTTCATCATCGCAGATGACTTGAACAACTACCTGGGCTGCTATGGGGATCCACGCGCGAAGACGCCAAACATCGACAAGCTGGCTGCCCGTGGGGTTCGCTTTGAGCGCTCTTATTGCGCGTTTCCGCTCTGTGGACCAAGCCGCAATTCCATGCTCACGGGCCTCTATCCGAACAGCACTGGCATTCTGACCAACTCACTGATTTTCCGACAATCCATCCCGACTCAGCATTCACTCCCCCAGGCGTTTCGACTGCAGGGCTACTTCGCCGCCCGCATTGGCAAACTCTATCATTACAACGTACCCAACTCGATCGGCACCAATGGGCATGACGATCCTGGATCCTGGGAGCTCGAGTTGAACCCTGCGGGTGTCGACCGGCTGAAGGAAGAGGGCGATATCTTTACCCTCACCCCCGGTCAGTTTGGCGGCACGCTCAGTTGGCTGGCCTCATCACGCGATGAGTCTCAACATACCGATGGCTTGATGTCGCGGGATGCGGAGTGGGTCTTGGAGCGGTGTGCCCGGCAAAAGGACAGGCCGTTTTTTCTCGCGGTGGGATTCTTTCGTCCGCACACACCTTACGTCGCACCGAAGTCTCCCTATTTTGAATGGTACCCTGAGGCGGAGATGCCGGTGCACCCGACAGTGGATAAAAATCCCCCGGAGGTTCCCGCAGCCGCCCTTGGCAGCTACAAAAAGGACCAGGACCAACTGACGGATCCACTGCGCCGGCAGGCGGTCCAGGCCTATTATGCCAGCATCAGTTTCATGGATGAGCAGGTCGGAAGGGTCGTGGGCGCCCTGGATCGCTTGGGCTTGGCCAACAACACGGTCATTGTCTTCACGAGCGATCATGGCTATCACATGGGCGAGCACGGCCTATGGCAGAAGCAGAGCCTTTTTGAAGGCAGTGCCCGGGTGCCGATGCTGATCGTCGCACCGGGAGTCGCCCAAGCCGGCGCGGCCGCCGCCACGCCCGTCAGCCAAGTGGACCTCTTCCCCACTTTGACAGAACTTTGCGGCATTCCTGCTCCGAAGAACCTGCAGGGCCAAAGTCTGGTGCCCATCCTGAAGGATCCCTCGGCCAAGGGCCGTGGTTGGGCGATCACGCAGGTGGTGCGTGGGGGCGTCGGCCGGGCAGGCAAGGCAGCGGCCCAGGGTGCCGCCGGGAAACGGTTTTTTGGATACAGCCTGCGCACTTCGCGCTGGCGTTACACGGAGTGGGATGAAGGCAAGCAGGGCCGCGAGCTCTATGATCATGAGACGGATCCTGAGGAACTCAAGAATCTGGCCAACGATCCGGCGCATGCGGCAACCGTGGCAGATTTGAGTGCGAACCTACGTGTGGCGGCGAAGGGCACATTTCCACCTGACGGCGTGACACCTGAAATCAAGAGTGAAGGGGCGTTGTGGCCGCCCAACCTCACCAATCCCTGAGGGATCCAAATAAAAAGGGGGACCGAAGTGGTCCCCCTTTGAGTTTCAGGAATCTTATCCAGGTTCAGGCGTCCGCGGGACTGTGTGTTTCGCAATGTTCGGCCTCCGGCTCGGTTTCTTCAACGACCGCCTGGTCCTTGAGGAACTCGATGGCGTTCTGCAGCAGGAGGTCATCGCGAAGGCTGTTGATGACGCCTTCCTTTTGAGCCTGAGCCAGGTATTTTTTCACCGGCATGCCGCTGCGGGCTGCCATCTGAGCCAGCGCCATTTGGACCTGTGCGTCGGCGACGCTGAGATTTTCTGCGCGGGCGACTTCACTGAGGATGAAGCTGATCTTCACGTTTTGGCGGGCCTGCTGGGTGGCTGTGTTGAGAATGGCTTCCTGCTGGTTCACCAGTTCGGTTTCGTTCACGCCTTGGCGCAGAGCGTTTTGAGCGATTTCATTGGTCCGGCGCTGGGCGGCGCGGTTGACGACTTCCTGAGGAAGTTCGAACTCAAGGTTGTTGGATAGATGTTCCAGCACTTGGTTGGTTTTGCTGACGTCGCGGGCTTGCTCACGGCGGCGCAGCAAGCCTTGGGAGACTTCGCTGCGGAGGGTCTCAAGGGTCATTTCTTCACCGCCAACTTTTTTGATGAATTCGTCGTCAAGCTCGGGCACACGCTTCTCTTTCACGCCGCCACAAGTGACTTGGAATTGCAAGGTTTTGCCGCGCAGAGCTTCAAAGGCGAAGTCTTCGGGGAGGCTGATGTCGAGGTTGCGTTGCTCGTTGGCGTTGATGCCGAGGAGGCCGGCGTAAAAGCCAGGAAGGAAGTCGTCTTCACTGTCCAACAGGAACCATTGTTGTTCCAAGGACTTCAAATGATCGGGAGCCTCGGGCAAGACTTCAGCGACGGGTTGCGAGTCGAGATAGGCTTCATAGCCCAGAACAACCACGTCTTTGAGGCTGGCGGCACGGGTGACGTCTTCGAATGTTTGGTAGCGCTCCCGAAGGTGCAGGAGGTCATGGTCGATGTCGGCGTCGTTCACCTCAACGCGTGGAAGCTTGACGGCGATCCCCTTGTAGTTCGGCAATTCGAACTTGGGTGTGAGACTGAGTTCGATGTTGCAGGAGAAGCTTTTGTCCGCGTTGTGATGAAGCTTGTCGGTAACCCCGAGGATGTTCAAGATGTCGAGACTCTCGTTCTTGATGGCCGTTTGCAGGCCGTCAGAGGCAAGTTGTCGCTCAAGCTCTTCCGCGATCGCGGCTCCGTAAGTCTTGAGGATGATGGCAGGAGGCACTTTGCCGGGCCTGTAGCCAGGGATCTTGGCTCCGCGCGTGTAGTAAGCGATCAGATTGCTGCGCTGCTTGGCGACTTCCTCTGCCGTGGCGTGGACGTGGACGACGGCTCGGCAGTTGGACTGGTGTTCGACGTTGATGTTCATGAAGGTTGGATGGGCAAAATGCGGCTGGAAGGGTCTTTGTGGGGACGAGTCCGGACCAAAGGGGCGGGCAGACTAGAGCACTTTCGCGGTTTTGACAAATGGAAGCGAACTGGGTTTCCACTGAGCAACTGAGTCCGAAAGCCCTTTATAGGAGGTCTATCAGGGGTAACTTCGCCTGGGATGATGCATTCGTTGATCCAATGGTGGGCGGATCTTTCGCCGGGGTGACGCTAGGGTTTCGGCCTCTTTTTCCTTCTCGGCTCGGCTGGTGTTTGGTTCGTCTCGGGGCGCATTTGGCCAGCGGGCTTTGGCATTGGAGTTGCCTTGTTGATGGCTGCAGGCTTCAATTCTGATCCATTAAGACTAGGAGAAGGTATGCGCTCTGTAGAATCCTCTTTCCTGTTTGATAAAGTAACGCATCTTACTGCCGGGCGTGTTTTAGCCCTCACATGGACGCTGTCACAATCGAATTTGCCCCTGCCACAGGCACCGAAAAGGAATGGAACGAGGCGTATGCGCGGCTGGCGGATTACTTCCGCTCTTACCGCCTGCACAATCGAATCCGGCGCACTCAACTGATCCTCACCACTTTGGGACTGGCTTCGGAGGAGCACGCAAAGGACCCCAGTCGCTCTCCGACTCAACACGCGATCAATCAGGCGCGGCGGATGATGAAGGAGTGGCTCGAAGAGATTTACGTGGATATTCCAATGACCGATACCCAAATCGAGGGCACGGGGCGGTTGGGCTTCTTTCTCAGTGGAGGTCCGGATCGCTGGCCGCATTTCTTTTTGGATAAGGAAACCCTTCCACATGACATGGCGGAGGCCATGCGCAATTCCGTTCGGGAGTCCGGTCCAGGCTTGCAAGTCTCAAAAATGACACCTCGGGACATCGATTTGGGCCTGATCTCCAACGTGGCTGAAGAGGGCCTTGACCGCTTCGGTCGCCACCCCGTGGTGCGATATTCGGTGCTGATTGTTTTGATCGGCGTGGTTTTGGGTTATCTGTATACACTGCTTCAGTAGGAGGACTCCAACCGCCATGAATCCGAACGAGACACCCGCGCCGGCGATCCCTCACCCCGCCCAAGGTTTGCCGCCACTACGCATTTCCCGCACCCGACGGGCTACTTTCTTCACCTTGGTGGGCCTTGGCACGGTAGTCGGCACCTGGTTAATGGTGGTCTATCTCGGAGAAGGGGGCCTTGGGCCTTTGGAACTCGCCTTGTTGGCAACGTTCATCCCGCTCTATTACCAGTTGAATGTGGGCTTTTGGACCGCGTTGGCCGGGGTCTGGCTGATGAACCGGCCGAGTCCGGACACCCTGGACTTGTGGCAGACTCTCAGCCCGGAAGACCATCATGCGCCCATCGAGGCTTCGACGGCAATCATCATGCCGATCTACAACGAAGATGTCACGCGTGTCTTCGAGGGCTTGAGGGCCATTTACCTTTCGCTCCAACAAACGGGGCAGGACGAGCAGTTTGACTTCTTTGTGCTGAGTGACTCGGATGACCCTAGCAAGTGGATCGAAGAAGAGGTGGCCTGGTTGGAATTATGCCGTCAATTGAAAGCCTTTGGGCGAATTTTCTATCGAAAACGCCGGAAACCCATCAATCGCAAAAGCGGTAATGTGAGTGACTTCTGCCGTCGCTGGGGCAAGCGCTATCGATATACGGTAGTCTTGGATGCCGACAGCCTCATGTCCGGTCGTTTGCTGACGACCATGGTTCGGATCATGGAGAAAAACTCGGGGCTGGGCATCCTGCAGACCTTCCCTCGCCAAATCGCGGCCGAGACTTTGCTGGGTCGCGTCATGCAATTTGCTCAAGCGCTCTACGGCCCACCTTTCGCCTACGGTCTTGACTACTGGCAGTGTGGTGAAGCGAATTTCTGGGGTCACAATGCCATCATTCGCCTGGCTCCCTTCATTGAGAACTGTGCGCTGCCGCCATTGCCCGGCAAGGAGCCTTTTGGAGGTCATATTTTGAGTCATGACTTTGTGGAGGCGGCATTGATGCGCAAGGCGGGTTACGCCGTTCGCCTTCTGCCGTCACTGCGCGGAAGTTACGAGGAGGGGCCACCGACTTTGATCGACATGCTTAAGCGGGATCGCCGCTGGTGTCAGGGCAACATGCAACACATCTGGTTGCTGTTCGCCAAAAAGTGGCACCCGATGAGTCGGTTGAACTTCCTCCATGGAATTCTCAGTTATGCCAGCTCGCTTCTCTGGCTTCTATTTTTAGTGTTCTCCACAGCGTTGGCCGCGCTACCCAGCGGCAGAGAGTTGGAAAGAACGCAAACAGCAGAGCAGTTGCTGTTGGGGCTCACGATCGCTTTGATCTTCTTACCGAAGACCGTCATTCTGCTGGATGAGCAGTTGACGGGCCGGATGTTCAAACCCCTTAAACAAAGGTTCCTCACGTCCTTCAGCAGTGTTCTGGACACCATCATCTTCACGTTGATGGCCCCCGTGTTGATGATTTTCCATGCCCGCTTTGTCGTCTACACGCTGCTTGGAAAGGGCGTGAACTGGGTCGCACAGCGGCGCAAAATGTCCGGCGGAGTCGACTGGGTGGAAGTCTTTTTCACGTTTGGTCCCATCAGCTTGCTGGGCATCGTTTGGGGCGTGGTAGGGTGGTTCATTTCCACCAATTTTCTCCTCTGGATCAGCCCGATCTTGATCTGCCTCGTGCTTTCGATTCCGATGGCGGGCATAGTGTCAGGCAGCCACAGCGGACGGCGATTGGGTCTTTTCCTCAGCCCCGAAGAAGATGAGCCGCCGACGGTGTTGAGCACCATGGAGCAAAATCTCACCGAAGTGAATGATCGGCTTCAATTGCAACCGGAATTGGAGAAGTACTTCGGCCTGCTGCAGGTTTGTCTTGATCCTTATGTCAACGGTCTTCATGTCAGTTTGCTTCGGAAGCGCAAGAATATCCAGGTCTCCCGCGACTATCTTGACACTCTGGCAGACCGCCTTGTGCGTGAAGGCCCTCAGGCTCTTAAGCCACAAGAGATCAAAGCGATGATTTATGACACGGATACAATGACGCATCTGCATTACCGACTTTGGTCTGCGGCGGATAAAGATCTCGCTCCTTTCTGGTTCCTGGCGATTCGCCAGTACAATGTGGCAGCGACGAATCCGTTCGCTCACTTGTTGGCCCAACGGAAAGGGGAAACCGTGCGTTTGTCGGCATGATGATTTTTCAAGGTGTGGACTTGAGGGCTTGGGGTGGACGTTGCAGAGGAACCCGAATCGTTTCGTCGCCTTCATAGGTCGATACGGAGAAGTGATCCGCACCTGGCTCATCGAGCCAGATTCGGACCTCCCCACAGCGGGGGAGGACCAGCAAGCGCGCCTTACTCTCGGATGAGTAACGTTCTACTGAGCGAGGCAGGGCCAAGGCCGGATCTTCGTCCGAACCCGTTGCCACAACGACCGAGGGCGCCGCTGCAGCCAAAAATGCCCAGGAGCCATGAACGTCGCCCTCATGAGCTCCGCAAATCAGCACATCACACCTGAGATCTTCACGGCGGTCCACAAGTGCGTTTTCGGTAATGAAGCCCGCATCCGCCGCCCAAAGCACCCGCAGGCCGCCTAGCTCCAGGCGTGCCACCAGTCCGCGATCATCCGCCAACCCGTTTGCATCGCGAATTCCGGGATAAAGTACGGTGAGACGGGAGGGTCGCAATCCTTCGCCTAGAGCGACCACATCACCCATTACCAAAGCTCGCCGAGCAGGCCATTTCGGGCTTTCAAGGGGCAACCTTTCCAATGCCCTCCGCATCTTCGAGGCACCACTATCAAAGCGCCAAGGTTCATGCACCGAATGATAGAGGGTCGAAACGCGTGCAGTCTGAACAAGTGGTTCAAGTCCCCCGATATGTCTGGAATCGGCGTGACTGAGGAAGACTCCCTGGAGCCTGTTTACCCCACTTTGACGCAGTGCAGGATAAACCACGCTCGCAAAGGAATCAGCATCACCACAATCCAGCATCCAATCCCGCCCGTTCATTCTCAACAACCCAGCTTCGGCACCATATCGCAACGCAAACCAACGCAATTCAACGGCTGGAGTTTCGCGACTCTCAGTCATGGGTGGCACATTGAAACTGGCACCCGGTATGGCTGCGAAAGCGCTCGCAGAATCAATCATCAGGCTTGCTGTGGCGGCACAAACGTTGTTCAGAAGAATCTGAATCCAACCGGAGAAGGGCAGGACACTTACCGCGAGACTCGTGCAAGCCACTCCTAGACACACAAATGCCAAAGGAATAAGAAGACAATTCGCCACCAACGCGGCAGGTGTGATCGTGTGAAAGTGAAACCACATCAAAGGCAAACTCCCCATCCATGCTGCCGCGGAAACTGTGAATAATCCCGCCACGTGTCTTCGGATTATGGTCCCAGTCCGTTGCCCAATGGAAGCCAACGCAGGTGGTATAAACGCATCCAGTTCTGTCCAAGGCTTGCATCGCTCCATCAAAGGAGCGGCAAACAATGCAATCGCCAAGAGCACCCCAAAGGACAACTGAAAACCAGCCTGAAACAACTGGTGTGTATCAGCAGCAAGCAGAACCAACGCCGATCCACCCAGATTGTTTAGAAGGTTAGCACGGCGCATGACAAGTGTGCTGCTGAGCACTACGGCCACCATTAACGCCGCACGAGCCGCCGATGGCCGCCACCCGGTAACGTAAGCATACGCAAACACTAAAGGCACCACCAACACCACCAAGTGCACTCGGCGCAAACAAAATGGACGCAGCAATGCCTGCAAGATGATCGAGATCAATGCGACATGAAGACCACTTACAGCAAAAACATGAAGTGTGCCGCTACGGCGGAAAGCATCCTCAATTCGAGGATCCGTGTCTTCGTCAGAACCGAGCACCATCGCCCGAATCACTGAGAGCGCTTCCGGATCCTTTTCCAGGCCCACCCCGAGTCGTTTTTGGATCGTGAATCGGCATTGGTTCGCACCTTCGCGAAGAAGGCGAATCAATGACCAGCTATCCCATTCGACCTGCCTCACATGGGTTACTCCAAGATCCCCCAAAACGCCCTCCCTCAAGGCAAATGTACGTGCGTCAAATTCACCAGAATTTAACGCCGATGGTGGCGCTCTAAGCACTCCTGCGAGACGGCAGCTTGCCGAGCGAAGTGGTGGATGTCCCTCTGGCAATTGCGCCCGTACGCGGTAGCCGCGTCCCCATACCTTTTGCTCCCCATAGGCCTCGCGAATTTCTCTCACCTGCAGCAGGGATCGAACGCGGCCCGTCGGAGTGACCTCAGATCGAATCTCATCGGCCCAGACCTCCACCTGACGTCCCTTTGCCCCTTCGGGCTCTTCCAACCAAGCAAGCAACGGGTGACCAAAAGTTTGATCGATGCGACGCTGGTGAAGCCCGCCAAAAAGGCATCCAACCAGCAGCAAACTCCAATATGTCCGTGAAACACGTCGCCCAAACGGGGAGATCGCCGCCCCGATCATGATCATTGCTAAGCCCAGCCAAACACTGGGACTTCCAGGTTGTGAGTCCGCCAGTAAAATACAAGGAATGGCAGCCACGCAGCACAAACCAAGAGGCAATCTTCGCCACCAAAATTCAATCATGTCACATCGCCTGGGTTTGTTGAGTTTCTCGCGCCAGGATTCCCAGACTGGCTCATCTGATTGATTCGATGTCTGGCTTTCACGCTGTGTCGAGTGTCAGGGAAATCATGGATGATCTTTTCCAGAACCTGACGTGCTCTCGAATCGTCGTGCAGATCGTCCGATAGGATGTCCACTATTCGAAACCGAAAAAACACGGCTGCGTCAACAGGCCAGGACCGTTCGGTAAGGCCGCATTCCAGTACCCGGATTGCAGCTTCTGGATCATGCAGAAAATGATTGTGTATTCTAGCGATCTCCGACAATGGGATAGGATCTTCGGGGTCGCTTTCTATTAGCCTTTCGTAGTCCCTGATGGCACCCTTAAAGTTTCCTTGCGCCACCTTGGCTGCAGCGCGTTGTCTATCATCTGGCTCGATTTCTTCTCCTGACGAATACACCATTGTTCCCAAAGCATCACCCAGCCGTGGCAATAGAACCTTAACCGCCCACAACCCAAGACCTACCCCGATCGTGATGAAAAAGATCAGCTTCAAACCATCATTGGCATCTTTAACCTCGTTCCATCCCGCCAGGACGGCAATGACTACCAAGCCAAGCATTCCTGCGCGAAGGATAAGGCTAGAACTCATAACCATCTCAGGCAGAGAACTTGAAGATATCGCCCCGCCGTAGCGAACCTAATCCAAAAGCATCGCCAGGCACAAGTTCTTTCTACTAATCAAAGAGGGAGAATACCGTTACCTTTTGGGTAGTGTGGTTCCGCTGAGAATTTCCATTTCGATTCCTTCACTTCTGCGGTAAGCGTCCCTTCTATCCATGAAAGACTTGCTGGAAGACATCGAAAGCTTCGGCATCGACGTGATCATGAACAACCGCAAAGGGGTGCGGGCGAACGTGCTGCGTCTTTTGCTGCTAGGCTTGTCCGGCATCTATCGCCGGGCTGTCGCCCTTCGGCTTTACCTCTTTCGTGAGCGCTACATTCACGATCATCACCTCGGCGTGCCCGTCATCAGCATCGGCAACTTGACGGTCGGAGGCACGGGTAAGACACCAGTCGTCGAGTTGCTTGCCAAAGCCCTGCGGGATCGCGGGCGAAGGGTTGCCATCCTCAGTCGCGGTTACAAAAGCAAACGCCAACGCAAGATTCCACTGCACTGGCGATTGGGTGCGATGCTTGGCCTGATGCCCAAGCCGCGCAAACCCCGCCCACGCGTCGTCTCCGACTTCGAGCGCGTCCGCATCACTGACTCCTACGTTGCAGGGGATGAGCCGCTCATGCTTGCCATGAATTGCGCGGGGGTCCCAGTCGTCGTCGATCGTGATCGCGTGAATGGTGGCAACTACGCCATCAAAGAATTGGGTGCCGATGTGCTGCTCCTCGACGACGGTCTGCAATACCTCCGCCTCAAGCACCGCCACGATGTGGTGCTCGTCGATCGCACCGCTCCCTGGGGCACCGGCCACATGCTGCCTCGCGGCACCCTTCGCGAACCACCAGAGAATCTGAAGCGCGCCAGCTACATCTTTCTCACCAAATCCGAGGGCAGTAACGAAGAGATGATTGCCGAACTTCGCAGATACAACCAAGTAGCCGATATCATCGAGTGTCGCCATCGGCCCGTCCATCTGCAAAACATCCACACCGGTGAGATCATTCCGCTCTCAGCTTTAAAGGGCAAATATGTTGGTGCCGTGTCAGGAATCGCCGTACCGCAAAGCTTTGAAAACGCCCTCAAAAAGCTTGGCGCCAAGGTCGATGTTTATCAGCGCTTCACCGATCACCACCGCTTCAACGAGCGCGAAATCCATCAGTTCGTGGAGCGCTGTGTCCGGCGGGACACCCATTTCATCATTACCACGGAGAAAGACTTTGTCCGTCTGCCCCCGATGCCGGTGCCGGACATTCCGTTTTGCTTTCTGAGAGTGGAAATCGAAATCCTGCGTGGGCAGGACATCTTCGATAAAATGGTAACACTCATCGCCGAACCACGACGCTTTGCCGAAGTATGAGCCTTGACGCCGCCACCCCGGAACGCCAGCCCAGTCGTCCGGTCCAGATCCGGCGTTTATCGACCGGCACCTGGGAGACACGTCAGGATGTCGTCGCTTGCGAAGAACCCCTCGAAATTCGAGTCGAAGGCCGATCAGTCGCCGTGGTTATGCGCACTCCGGGCCACGATGAGGAATTGGCTGCCGGGTTCCTTGTCAGTGAAGGTGTCGTCAAGCATCCACGCGACCTGCTCGAAGTCTCACAATGTCCCGTCACCGCCGACAGCAAAGGTAATATTGTCGATGTTCTTCTGGGCGGCGCCGTCGTGAATTGGGATTCGCTGACTCGACATGTCTTCAGCGCTTCAAGCTGCGGTCTGTGTGGCAAGACCAGCCTCGACAGCGTGTTCCTGCAGTTCCCCAATGTCACCGCCGATTGGCAGGTCGACGCTGCATTTATCGCTGAACTGCCAAAGCAACTGCACTCCGCACAAGTTACCTTTCAATCTACCGGAGGGTTGCACGCCTGTGCCGTTTTTGACCTTGAGGGAAATCTCATCATCTCCCGTGAAGACGTCGGACGACACAATGCTTTGGACAAAGTTCTCGGCTGGGCTCTCATGAACAACAAGCTGCCACTGGACCACCATGTCCTGCTGCTCAGCGGTCGCGTCTCTTTCGAGATGATGCAAAAGGCCCTTGCTGCGGGAATCCCTCTCATCGCCGCCATCTCAGCACCTTCGAGTCTTGCGGTTGAATTTGCCGATCGCTCCGGCCAAACTCTCGCGGGTTTTGTTCGAGGTGACACCCTAAACCTTTACTCGCATCCTCACCGCGTTCGATGAATCGCTTCCTTGACCATTTTTTCTCAAGCATGAGCGGGTTGACCCTGCGGTATGCTCTGTTCGCCGGTGTCGCCTGGGTCATGGCCTACTGGCTATTCAAGTCGAAGTGGTTTCATCGCAAAATCATCAGCAAGTATCCTGACCCAGCACAAGTCCGCCGTGAGTTACGGGATTCAGCAGTTTCAATCGTTGTCTTTTCGGTGGTTGGCGCTCTCACCATCATGGCTGCTCGTCAGGGGTGGACTCAGATGTACCGTAAGATCGACGCGCACAGCATGGTCTGGTTCTGGACCAGCATTGGGCTTGCCATCCTGCTGCATGACACCTGGTTCTACTGGTCGCATCGAGCCATGCATCATCCTCGCCTGTTCCGCCTTTTTCATCAAACGCATCACCTGTCAAAAAACCCCACACCATGGGCCTCGTACGCGTTTTCGCCTCTCGAAGCCCTGGCCCAGGCCGCCATCTTTCCAATGGTGATGTTTCTCATCCCCATGCACCTTTACGCCTTCGGCTTGTTCATGCTTTGGCAGATCATTTACAACGTGGCGGGGCACACCGGCTACGAGTACTCGCCGCGCTGGTTGATGGACTCGTGGCTGGGCAAGATCTTCAACACACCGACCAATCACGTCATGCATCATGAGACTCTCAAAGGAAACTACGGGCTCTACTTGAACATCTGGGACCGTCTCATGGGAACCAACCACAAGCATTACGAAGCTCGATTCCGCGAGGTCACCTCACGCCAAAAAGCGTCACCTGCGGAGTAACACAATCTTCACGCAAGTTTCATCCGGCCTTCATTTTCCTCTCACAAGCCTGAGGAAAACTCGGGGTGATGTTGAAACCCTCCTCCCTCCGAAGCCGGATCGATCTTCTGATTGGTGCCCTGATCCTCACCGCAATAGCCCCGCTGAAAAGCGAGCCCGAACCCGTCTGGGTGCCCAAACTGGAAGACAGCCAAGTCTTCATCACCTATGGCGAACTCAAACGACTCACCGATCAGGCCGCCATCGCTCAAAGACCCTCTCCGCCTCCTCCGGTTCCCGTCGTGCCCGCCTGCCTGACCCAGGTGCGATATCAGCTGAAGTTTGAAAAACACACACCGCAATTGATCGCCACTTTCACCGCTGAAAACCTCAGTAGCGGTTGGACTTCATTGCCACTTGGTAGCTTTCACGCTTCCGCACAGGACGCCGTGCCACCCTCGACCCGATTGGCGCGCCTGGATGACCAAGTTTTGCTCATCCTTGAAAAACCGGGTCGCGCAGAGTTGACCCTGAGCCTGGCTCCCACAGCGGATGGAGCATTCGAAATTCATCTGCCGGCGCAGTCAGCGCTCAACTCTCTGGAATGGACTGCTCCTCCTCCCGAATACGCTGTGCAACTCACCCAAGCAGACGGGACCAGCACCCGGCATGATCAAGCCAGCATCGTCAGTCTCAGGCCTGACAAATCCCCCTGGCGACTCGACGTCGTCAAACGCAATGAAACCCCTTCCCAGGGTCTCGCTCACAACAGCGCCATCATCACGGAGGCTCTGTTTCAAACTCAAATGGCGCAGGACGGCGCCCAACTCACCAGCGTCACCGTCCGCTTGGAGCACAGCACTGCTACCACCCTTCCTTTGATCCTTCCCGACGGAGCTGAAATGCTTCGCTGTGCCGTCTTCGACAAACCCGTCTCCTCACAGACCTCCTCTGCAGGCATTCAACTGACCTTGCCCGCCCCTTCTAACCACGGCGACCCAGACAACAGCACCGAGGTGACCTTCACCTACTTTCTCCGAGGCGCTGCCCTCCATGACGCCGAAGGCGAAATCGACCTCGCCTTACCTCGCACCTCTTTGCTCATTCGCCGACTCGATTGGACCATCGAACTCCCTGAAGGCCTGCAATTAACAGCCTCAGGCAATCTCGAGCATCAAGCTTCGCCAGCGCCGAAAAGCCATGTGCTTCAACTCAGCCGCCGCCTCTGCCGCGATGACGTGACACAAACCCGCATCACCTACCGCCATCCGAATCTCAACGTCCGCTAACCAACCCCCTATCAAACCTAACTCATCAATACCCATGAAACCCATTCGACTCATCGCCATCTTCATCATCTTTGTTCTCACCACCGCCGCTTGGTGGATCTTGGGAGTCACCCTCGGCTTCCGCACCGACACCTACAGCCTCCGCACCAGCAGTGAAGTCAATGGCCTCTGGGGACCCAGCCTCCAGCAACCCCATCCCCGAGCCTTCTACAGTGATGCCTCAGGTGCCGTCTCCCTCTTGCCCACGAGCTCAAAAGTCATCGCCGAACTGGCCTATGACCCCCGGCAACGCGGTCTTCTCTGGCATCGGACCTACGATGTAAAGTTCAACGGCGAATATGCCTTTGCCAATCCCACCCAAGTCACCCAGCACTTCAAAATCGAACTCCCTCTGCCGGGTGACACCATCCGTCTGGAAGGCTTCCAGTTCGAAGTTACAGGCGGTGTCGCAACTGCCACAGCGGCACCAGTGCCCAAGTCCGGTTTGATGACGGCCTCGGTCGAAGTCGCCCCTGGCAAAACCATTCGACTCGTCACCGGCTATCGAGCCCGGGGCATGAATGACTGGCGTTATATCTTCCCGGACGCCAGCCGAATCCAAAACTTGGAACTCGTCATGCACACGAACTTCTCAGAAATTGATTTCCCCAATGATACCGGCTCGCCCAGTCAAGCCATCGTAGAAACGGGGGACAACCGCTGGACCATCGTCTGGCAGTATCCCGACGTCATCTCAGCACGCAGTATCGGAATGAGCATGCCCAAAGTCTTGAACCCCGGTCCTGTCGCCATGCAGATCGCCTTTTGGGCTCCGCTCTCCTTGGCAGTCTTTTTTCTCGTGCTCGTCATCACCAGTCTCATGAACGGCGTCGAACTCCACCCCATGAACTACCTGCTGCTCGCCGCAGGCTTCTTTGCCTTTCCCCTGCTGTTCGCCTACATGGTCGATGTCGTAAACGTGCACCTCTCCTTCATCATCTCGGCCACCGCATCCGTGTTGCTGGTCTGCGGCTACCTGCGCCTCGTCGCGAATGGAGCTCTGTTCAAGATCGCCCTGCCTACCCAGCTGTTCTATCTCATTCTTTTCAGCTACAGCTTCTTCCTGAAAGGCCTCACCGGCCTGACCCTTACCGTCGGAGGAATCGTCACCCTGGGCCTGATCATGTTCCTCACTGCTGGCGTCGACTGGACCCACGTCATGTCCGCATGGAAAAAGGAACCCCATCCTGAACCTGAAGCCCAAATCCCACCGCCACTCCCAACAGCCGCCTAGCGCACCCACACGGAAGGCCCTCTTCGAAGGGCCTTCTTCGTGATCACCCTTCCAACGCGTTCATTTCCCACCGCCCCTCACGCACCCCAAAAACCGCCCGCCAGAGCGTTCCGTCATGCACTCCCAACTCCTCAATCACAGCTTCCCCCAACGCACAACCCGCTAGGCGGTCCGCAGCACTCTTCCAATCCACCCCGCTCGACTTCGCGTCGACCATCCAGACCTCCCCGGTCTGGGTCAAAACCCGGAACGCTCTCCCCGTTTCCGCCAAACGATCGAAATCTCCCCACCGCGTAAGGCCCAGTCCAGGCAATGCCCCATGCGACGGCAAGGGCGTCGGATCCACCACCCACGCACGACCCAGCCTCATCTTCAGATCTTCGAACACACTCTCCCGTAACCAGCCCGCCCAGGTCTTCCGCATCGCCGGCAAATGCAACAATGCGCGCCCTCCCGCCTGCAAAGCGGGCACCGTTTCCTCCCGCCCTGGCTCAATCACCCAATCCGCCACATCCTCCACCGGTATCCTCACCATCACCTCCAGCCTCTCGAAGGCCGCCCCGCGATCCGGCAATCCTGCTCGCACATGTTCCCGCCAAGCCTCCGGCAACCGATCCTTCTCCAACCGACCCCGCAGCGTCTCCAGCGCCTCGGCCCACAGCGCCAAATGATGCCCCAAAGCTCCAATCCGCTTCAGCACCCGCGCTGGCAGTTCGTCTCCTGAATTCAGTTTCACTTGGCCGATAGACATCCCGCAAATTAAAGACCCCAGCTGCCCACAACGCATCTGATTTATTCCCTCCGATCACTCCGTCCCAGCCATCGGCGGAGTAGTCGGTCATGACGAGGCTATTTGGGAGGTTGCCGCAGCCAAAAAAAGGCCATTTTTGTGGCTCGATCCGACATGATGGGCAATCAAACTGCGTTTCACTGCGGTGCGTAACTGAACCTATCATGAATCCGCTCCTCCCTCGTCCCGAAGCCAGTGCCATCTCCCGTCGCGACGCCGTGAAGGCCACGATCGCCACGCTTGGCTTGTCCGCAGTCGCCTTTGAGCCTGCTGCACGCGCGCAGTCAAGCCCACCCGATCCACGTCGGGGTGCCGTGAAGCGGTATGACATGCTCAAGTCGATCAACCTCTGGGCCTTTCCCTATCCTGAACGCATGACTCTGCGCGAGTGCCTGCAACTTGCCAAAGACGCCGGCTTTGATGGCATCGAGCTGAACTACGATCTCGATAATGATCTCTCACCCAAGCACGGCACTCAGGACTACAAGGCGATCCGGAAAATGGCGGACGAAATCGGCATTCAGATCAGCGGCTTGTGTTCATTTCTCTTCTGGCCCTATCCGCTGACGAGCAATGACCCCGCCAAGCGTGCGCAGGGTCTTGAGCTTGCCGGGAAAATCGCTCAATGCGCGCATGATCTCGGGGTCGAAAATGTGCTCGTCGTGCCTGGCGCCGTGCATATTCCATGGCGGGATGATCACGAGCCAGTGGCCAATGATGTGTGTGATCAACGAGCTCGAGAAGCCGTGGGCGTGCTCGCAAAGCAGGCGGAAAAACTAAAAGTCTGCCTCAACATCGAAAACATCTTCTTCAATGGTTATCTCATGACACCGATGGAGATGAACGCATTCGTTGACAGCTTTGCCAGCGAGCATGTCCGGGTACATTTTGATACGGGCAACATCTCCATGTTCCAGTTTCCCGAACACTGGGCGAAGGTCCTTGGCAGCCGCACCAAGAACGTGCACCTGAAGGAGTTCACCAAAAAAGGCACGGACTTCTCTCTGGAAACCTTTCGGCCTCTGCTCGATGGAACCACCAACTGGCCGGCTGTGACAGACGCACTGGCAGATGTGGGGTACAAAGGCTTTCTGACCTTTGAGTACTTCCACCCCTACACGCATTATCCAGAGGCGCTGATCTGGCAGACCTCCGATTCGCTCGACCGCATCCTCGGGCGTAAAGCTTAACAACTCACTCCACACCCGCATCATGAACCCGACACGCCGCCGTTTCCTCGAAGCCTCTGCGCTCGCCTTCACTTCGCCTTTGTTGGGCCAAGTGCCAGGTGATCGCCCTCGACAGGACGCTCAGGTGAGGGTGCTCAATCCTCGCAACCGCGTGCCAGTAAGCATCATCATCGACGACTCCACCTGTCTGGTGAATTTGAATAAGTTTGCAATCCCGCAGTTCGCAGTAGCGAACCCCGGCAAGTATGATCACTACCCATGGAAAAGCTGGCCGGACGAGATCCCGGACAGCTTCGTCCGAAAGTTTGCCGACTGGGCGGACGAGAACGGTGTGAAAGGCAAATACAGCATCGTGCCCTATCCCGCCTGTGTTGGCCGCCTCGACCGCGAAATCCCTGGCTGGAGTCAGCGCGAGTTGCAGGAGAGCATCAAGCTGGTGCGCGAGCGCATGATGCCGAATTGGGATATCCACCCAGAGATGGTCACGCACACGCGAGTCATCGACACGAAGACCGGTCATCCCCATAACGAAATCAGCCCGCGCTACATGGAAAACTGGAAGTGGTGCGGAGGACGCAGCGTGGACGAGATCGCCGATTACATGAGCTATGCGCTGACCATCTTGAAAAACATTGGCTTACCGTGCGAGGGCCTCACCACGCCCGGGGGTTTTGGCAGTGACGCGCGGCCTCAGCTTGCGCAGGCGACGTTTGAGTCCTGCCGCAGTGTCTTTCAGGCGGAGATACCCCACTATTTCCGCGATCTGCATGCCAGTGGCGAGCAAAGCGTGGCTCCCATTGTGCAGAATGTCTCGGGATTGGACAGCGATGATCCGCGCTGCGTGGTGCACGTTCTAGGCTGCACTGGCGACTGGACGGGCGGTTGGGATTGCGTGACACCCAAAGGCGCTGATGCCTTCATCACTGAAGACGGCCAGCGGGGTCGCATGGTGGAAGTCATCAAGCGCGGCGAGCCAGCTATCATCGTCTGTCACTGGACCGGCATCTACTGGAATGGTCTCGAGATCGGCTTCGAAATCTTCCGGGAAGTGGTGAAGCGGCTTCACTCTAACTTCAATCATCTGCATTGGATGAAGTTAAGCGAAATCGCCCGCTACTGGGCCGCGAAGGAACTCACGCGCATCGAGTGGAACGGACAGGGACGCACGGTCTCGCTCAAAGCGCCTTTTGCCTGTGACGAGTTCACGCTTGAAGTGCCCTTCAGCGAGGGCGCACCCCAGTTCAAAGATCAACCCCTGCAAAAGGTCGACTCCTGTTTGCACTTGAAACCGGGAACCTGGTGTCGCGAGGCAGATAAAACCTTTGTCTGCCTCAAACTGCCGAAAGGAAACAGTGCTCTCACCGTGACTTAGCAACTC
>JAIYDW010000153.1 GCA_027487315.1 Verrucomicrobiaceae bacterium
AGGTTGGTCAGCGCCAATACGTTGGATGGACCCGTCTGCACCGTTTGCCCGTCTCTTCTCCAAGTGTACGTCGTCGCGCCAACGGCGGTCACCGAAAGACTCACATTCGTCCCAGGATTCCTTGTCGTGAGTGCCGCAGGTTGAGCCGTGATCTGCGGAGTGTCATTCACAACGAGAGTCGAATTTTGACTTTGCACCGGCGCTCCTCCGTTCGTGATGATCACGCTGTAAACGCCTTCATCAGCTTCGACAGCGGACGAAATCGTATAGCTCAGACCCGTGGCACCGGGAATGTCCACCCCGCCCTTCCTCCATTGCAAAATCCAAGGTTCCGTCCCCGCAAGAGTCACCGAAAAGGTCGCAGGTGTCCCTGGATCAACCGTCAAGAGCAAGGGAGGTTCAGTAATGATACTCACCTGGGTTGTAGTGCCTGATACCTTCAATACGCCCGTCGTGCTAAACAAAGAGCTGTCCCAAACTGGCCCAACGGGCAAAATCAAGTTATCGACCCAAGAGGTGTCACCCGTGTTGCTGTAAAATTCCCAGTTGATCAGGTCAAAGGTGGCTCCTGCGCTGGGTGTGTAGGAGGGTTCAAGATTGATGCGGAACCTCGTCGCGCTCGGAACATTCCCAAGTGTCTTAAAAAACAACTGCGTGAATCCTGTCTGCCCCAAGTAAAAATCAATCAACGCATTCTCACCGATGGTGACACTCCCTTCCAGCTTCAGAAGCTCTATCCCACTGCTGATCGCAGGACTTCCAGGCGCTAAAATGGACTTTCCACTGTCGGGTCCAACTGCTCCGTTGCTCAAAGTCACGTCCCCCTTGATGGTTCCCGTTCCTCCCAAAACTCCGCCTGGATTGACTGTCACCGCACCTGTTCCGGTCGCAGAATCTGACGTGTTGTTCGCCAGCAAGGTTCCTTGGTTAATCGTAACCCCTCCCGTAAAGTTGTTTGCGCTACCCAACGCCATCGTGCCTGGACCCGATTTGATAAGCGGACTGCCGCTAGAACCCAGTAGGGTCGCTTTAACGTCCAAGTCGATCGCTGCTCCGATGCTGTCCGCCACCGTGAACGTCCGCTGAGTCGATCCCATCTGAACAGTGCCGGTCACTTCCGCGCCCGCACCTCCGTTCGTCCCATCAAAAACAATCGCACTGCTGGGCCCCAGCGTCAGAGTTGACGCTCCCGTGCGAATCGCGGCCTTCGTCCCCGAAGCACCTCCACCCAACGTGACCACTTGGTCAACGGTGTGATTCCCGCCTCCCAACTCAAAGGCACCCCCAAACACGGTGATCGGACTGCTGCTCAAAATCGAGCCTCCCGTCAAAATTCTCAACGTTCCCCCCTCAGGTCCGTTGGCCGATCCCACCTGGGTCGCCCCGGTATACGTGTTCGTCTGTGTCAGACTTGCAACGCCCGCACCCCTCTTGACCAAACTCAAGGGCTGACTCACCAACGCAACACCAGGTGTCGCATAGGCTCCAACATACGTTCCGTCCCGGAACAACACATCCCAGTTCTCGTCCACCGTCTGATTGATCACAATGGTGCCCGCCTCAGTGCTCGCATTCTCAACCACGATCCCACTGCTTGCCGCTCCTGTTCCCGCCGCAATCCCGATTGGCAACACATTCAAGTTCCCGATCTGCACAGTCTTACCCCCAGCCTGAAGGCTGCTATTGAATCGCAGGTTGACTTGATTTCCCGATCCAATACCCGTTGTTTGGCCAATGCGCACAATGTGGTTCACATCCGCATCACTGGTGGCATTGCCTGCAGTAAGCATGCCCGTCCAACCCGCACTATTTCCATTCAGAAGATAATAGACCCTCAAATCATTCTGATTGGCTGCCGTGTTGCCTTCATAGTTGATCTCCGTCCGGAGGTTTCCAGCCCCCGAAAAGCCTCCGTTGAATGCCAATATCTGATCTCGTCCACCAGCCAAAATCCCTAGGTTGGCCACATTGTCGGTGTAACTCAAAATCAAATCATCTCCCAGATTGACGCTTCCGTTGAAGCTAAACCGGTCAAACTGCGCACCTCTCAACTGCTGCGTTGCTTCGGCAAAGGCACGCGCGCCAAGACGCTTCTCCTGAAACGTGAGAGCAGACCCATCATTCACGGTCGGATTGACTTGGATGCTTTGGTCTATCGCGTATTCCGCCGCAAAACCTTGGCTGGAGGTCGACAAACTGTTCAACAGCAAATTGGCGGAAACCGCGCTAGCCACTGTGCTGTCACCCAGTTGAATCGTCGAACCGGTCCCCATCGACAAACGCTGTGAAGTTCCAACCACGGTCCCAGCCAGAATGTTGATCGAACCCGTAAAGAGCGGATTGCTTTGCCCCATCACCAACGTCCCCGCTCCGCTCTTCGTCAGAGCCCCGCTTCCCCTCACCACCCCCGAAGTCCGGTTCAAACGAAGCACGCCCGATACGACATCCACATTCGAATTCGCATTGATGGAGATCAAACCGTCCAAGCTCGCATCCACATGCCCGGACACCACCCCTAAGGTGCCACCTTCCAAGGTCACCCACTCTTCAGTCGAAAACTGCTGAGCAGCGGTACCAGTGCTCGAAAGGTCAAGCCGCGCCCCGGACGAAACAATCGTTCCGTCAATCGTCGTGATGTTACTGCCCAATACGGTCGATTTGATTTGTCCAATCTCAACCTGCAACACTCCACTTCGGACTTCAGTTAGACCGTTGTAGCTGTTACCTTGATTCGTCAGCACGAGCCTCCCGCTCCCTTCCAAAATCAAGTCCCCAACCCCGAGATTCGTCGTCCTGGTTATTCCGCCAGCAAACTCTGGAGCATTTGCCTCGGATGCAATAATCCCGCCAATCGACATCCGCGTGCCCGCATTGTCCAGTCGGATCCAAGCCCCATTCCCGCCAATCGTCACACCTCGATTCGTCGACAAAACGAAACCGGAAGGTCCGCCCAAGGCAGTCCCCCCTGGGTTGGTGAACGAGGCAACCCGCAAACGACCTCCATTGAAACTCAAATTCCCTGGATCCACTGCCCCAGGCACCGCACCCAAATGGTTCGGATCCTGCACCCACAGGTCTCCTCCATTCAAGAACGTCCGCCCCGTGTAGGTCTTCGCTCCTACAAGCTGAGTCGTTCCCACACCATTGTGAACCAGATTCAACGCCCCTGTCAGAGTTCCTCCCGGAATGTTGTTCACAATGTTCGATTCGATCTTGAACAACCCCGCTCCATGATTGTGCACCAGCAAATCGCGACTCGACACCGTCGTGCCGTAGTAATCCGCTCTCAACTCCGACGTCAATGGCCCGCCGGTGAACGTCTTCACCACGGCCGGATTCAAAATGTCTGCGCTTACCAAAATCGCGCCACCAAGGACTCCGAATTCCGGTTCGCTCTGAAACTGAAGGCCCGCATCGTTGACCGTTACTGTACTGCTCGTGTTCGCAGAGAAACGCACGTTGTTGAAAAAATCCGTGTTCCGATTGATGACCGGAGTCGTCCCTGTGAATCCAAGGTCTTCGGTCACCGTTCCATCTCCGAAACTCCCCCAACTCGCAGCATTGTCGATAAAGTCGTAACCGCTCACACTAAACAGGCTGCGGACGGTGGCACTCTCGTCCACCACGGCAAAGTCAGTGATCCCGCCCGTCGTATTGTTCGCATAAAGCGCCCAAGGTAGCGCAAAGTTGGAAAAATTACTGCCGTGTAATTGCGTGCTAGTCGGAACAAACATATTGACCGTTACCGATCCTGAATTGGATATGTCTTCCCAAAATGCCATCGAAGACCCTGCAGAACGTAGCGGCATCTCCCTGACCGTAATGTTCGTGCCCAGCGTCGTATTGCCAAGGCCCAAACTGAGCCCCAGATTCAACGTGGTCACGTTGTTCAATCCGCTCGCCTGAACCCGTATCTTGGAATCCCCGGGCCGCATGTAGATCAATCCCCTGATATCTTCCGTAAAACCTCCATTGGTGCTACTTCCCTTCAAAAACAGCTCTCCCCCAGCCAAAGTCAATGGCGCCTGTGTTGATCCGCCCGAGACGATTCGGGTATTGTTCACTCCGTAGTCAAACACCAGTGTTCCTCCGTGAAGGTTGATCCCACCATCAATGTCACCCGTCCCCCCTGAGCCTCCCATCAACACCGTCCCGCGTCCTGTTTTTGTCAGACCAGCTACCTCGTTATCCAAACTAAAGCCTCCATCATCCAACACACGCATCAGCATCTCCAAAGTCCCACCTTGCCGGGCATACATCCGCGCATCCGCGTAACGCTGCGTTGCATTGAAATTGATCGTTGTGCTGGCTGTCGTCGCCGTGGGATTGGCATTGATGATGATCGTCGTCGCATCCACCACTCGCACCAAGTACGCCCCAGCAGGGATCCCCGTTCCAGTCACAAACATCCCAGGGCGCAGTCCCGTCGTGCTCCCAACGTTAATTCTAGGATTTTCATCATTGATCGTCACCCCAGTCCGCGACAACGCAATCCCAGGGTCTGCCTCAGGCGTGACATCAAGCGTCCCGACTCCCGTTCCAATCGTGATTTTCCCCGTGGTGATGTCCGCTCCAATGATACCGTATGAACTCGCATGGTATCCCGCATTTCCGTCCCCCCAACTGATATTGTTGACCGGAACCGTCGACCCAGGGGTGTTGAATAAAAGAGCGCCGATTTGATTTTGATCCTCCACTCCCACTGCATCCGTCGTCCCAAGGTTCTTCAACCGAACAGAAAGGGTGTCGACCGTTCCAGGGGACAAATCAGATCCCAGGCCAGACCCCAAATGCACCACTCCGGAGCGGAGATCCAACTGTCCATTAACCTTTGTCGCGTCCTTGATGAAGACGTTAAACTCGTTGTTCGCCACTCCCGCCGTGTCCTGTCCTGCCACCCTCAAATGCAGTTTCTCCTGGAAGCCCACCGCCGCCGAGGCGGATGCACCCAACCTGTCCGAAATCGCCCCTTCGAAAAAGATCATCCCATCACCCGCTCCGGTTTGTTGATTGATGTCCAATCTCCGCGCCGAGTTCGAATCAACATGCGTGGCGTTCAACGCCTGCCCCGTGCCCGTCACCGCACCCATCACCGTCAAGGCGCTGCTATCCCGAGTGGTGATCGATATCGCCGATCCAGAACCAGCAGCCGACCCCCCCGACAAACCAATATCCCCATACCACGTATTGCTGCGTGACTGAGAACGTAGGAACGTTCCTGCCTCCATCGACAGATCTTCACGCAACCCGGCACTCAACCCGGTTCCGATGGTCACACCCGAACCCAGCAACAGGCTCGATTGCATGACCTGCGTCCCATTCCCCACGCCCGTCGCTCCCAGCGCGCGACTGTTCCAAACATAAAGGCCTCCCTCAGTGCCCTGCTCCAAAACCGATGTCAATCCGGTGTAGGTGTTGATTCCACTCAGTTCCAAAAGCCCAAGACCCGACTTGGAAAGGCCCGCCTCTCCTGTTATGGCCGAACTCACAATGACACCATTGTTCGCGCGAATCCGCCCCTCACGAACCCCGAAATCCAACGTCCCCCCGACAAATGAAGTCGTCGCCGTCGCGGATGAGGAACTCACCAGCATCCCCGCCCCGGAGGTAATGGTTCCGTGCGACGCGTTGGCATTACCACCAAGCTTCAAAATGGCCCCGTCCTGAACGCTCACTGTCGAGTTGCTGGCTCCAATCGCCACCTTCAAGGCGTTCGCAAAAGTGTTCTGAGCCAATACCGTGTTCAATCCGGTCACCGTCGTATTAGCCACCGATTGCCCCCCCGAAGTCAGCGCCGAATACTCGGAAGCCAGCAATGGACGAATGTAGTTTGCCCCCAAAAGAGTCTGCACGGTCAGGAAATCCCCCGTCGCACCGCCCTTCACCCCACCGAAAGCACCAGGGATAATGCTGATCGTCGAAGTCCCTCCCGCACCACCTCCCCCAACCAATGTCGGTATCGCCCCAACGGTGACTTGAGAAGGCACCGAACTCGCATTGACCAAGCTTGTCGCAAATCCGGCGTTGGTAACCACACTCTGCTCTGACACAACCAAATGGGCACCAGTACCAACGGTAAGACTGCCAAGACTAACTCGAGTCGTGCTGGCAACGTTATTTGAGCGATTCAAACGCACCGAGCCAACACCTGAACTCACTGTCAACCCACCCACGACTTCGTCCACATTGACCGCACCACTATTGTTGTTAACGGACAGAACACCGCCCTTCGATAGGGTGATCGGCGAGCTTGGCAATCGATTCGAGTTGTTATTGGGGGCGTTGTTCAGCAGCAGAGTTCCACCCTCTATCGCAATCGAGCTAGTCCCCAATAACGCTCCACTTGTCCCACCCAAAGTCAACGTTCCGCCTCCGACCACCGTGGCTCCGGTGTAGTCGTGCGACCCGTTCAGGACGATCGTCCCAGTACCCGCCTTATAGAGCTCAAGCTGCCCCAATCCAGCTGCACCCGCATTGATCGACCCCAAAAAGGTCGACCCACCACTACTCTCCCCAATTGTCAATCTGGCCAACGTGCCCGACGCCGTATTCGTCACCAAGCCTCCAGCCGCGGCACTGATCAACTGATTGAAGCCCTCCGAAAATCCATTCAAATCCAAAACACCGGAAGCATTGATCGTGATGTCGGTTTGGCGGCTGATCTGATCGTTGAAATTCGCCAATCCTTGCGACGCAACCAGTGAGCTGCCTTGAATGCGAATCGTCTCAATATCCACATCTGCATCCCCAATCGTGGTGGGGCCTGAAATCGCGTTGGAATTGGGCGCACTGCTCTTATTCAAGATAAGACTCCCTCCATTTACGGTGACCCTCAACCCGGTGTTGGCACCCAAACCACCAAGCGTCAGCGTGTTCGTGCCTACCTTGGTGATACGCGAGGTGGACCCCGAAAAGTTGATGGAGGCATTAAACACGTCGTTCACCCCACTGCTGTTGCCAACAATCAGCCCAGACGCATTCGCATTCGAACGTAGCACACTAAAATCTGAACTGCTGTTCATCGAAAACATCGTGTGGTTCTGGATTGTTCCACGGTTGTCCGAAATGTTGAAAGTGCTCAACAGCGAGAAATTCATTGGCCCGGATGCACTCGTGGTCGGGGGGATACTCAGCGTGATGGTGTTGGGTCCCGCCACATTCACCCCGGAGACAGTCGTTCCAGGCGCAATTCCCGGACCCTCTACAAGCATTCCTGCCGCAATTCCGGCCGACGTTGCCACCGTAGCAACGGCATCTCCAGATGTGACAGTTCCATTGATGGCGGTCACCACTTGAGTTTGTCCCAGCGAAAGCCCGATCGAAGAGTCAAGATTGACTGTGCCTTCGGCATTTCCTGTCTGAAACATCTCAATAGTGCCACCCTGCATGTTGATGTCCGAACGGGCAAAGGAGTTAATCAGAGTTGGCGCGGCAGTCAGAGGTGCGGAGATCTCCACGGATCCGGCGTTCACCGCAGTCACGACCGCACCTTCAGGGATTCCCGTTCCAGCCAAAACCATTCCAACCGCGAAACCGTCTGTTCCAGAGGTAATGTTCACGGTGCTGCTCCCCGCTGTTCCGGTCACTGGTACCGCCTGCCGCCCTGCAGCAGCCATAAACACCTGATTGGCACCTGCTGTCGGAGCCGCACTCAAAACAATCGATCCGGGATTCACCGTTGTGATCGTCGCTCCATTCACCAGCCCAGGGCCAAAAACCCGCATGCCCACAAAGAGCCCCGCTGTGCTGGCGAGATCAATTTGACTCCCAGATACTGATGAACTCGACAACATCGTCGTCGGCCCGCCAACCAGATTGGTAACTCCATCCACTGCCACACTTCCTGTGTCAGTGAATCCATTCCCGTTCTGCAGCCTCACTGTCCCACGACTCACTTGGAGGTTCCCCGCACTCATCGTCAGATTGGCAGCTCCGCCATCTCGCCCGATGTTCACGGTGCCGTTGTCCATGTCAAACGTGCCCCCGATCAATATATTACTCGCCCCGGGAGCGCTCGTGCTGGCACCAAAGTTAATGGTTCCCGCATTTTTAATCGAATTGACACTCCCAAAACTGTACACCCCATTCGCACCTGCAAAATTCACCGTTCCTGCCAATACTTCTAGCCCCGACCCTCCTATTGTTCCCCCATCGAAGCGATTGATCAATCCGCTAAAGTTTGTAGTCCCCGCCCGACTCTCAAACTTGCCGTCAGCCAAGATTCTCGTCGTTCCGGTAATGTCCAAAGTACTCCCCCCGAGCTTATTGAGGATCTTTTGATCGCCCGATCCTAAACCAACCTGAATCCCAGCGTTGGGAACGTTACCTCCTATCCGCAGGACCCCACCGTTGATCTGAAAATCCGTGCTTTCCGCCAATATCACCAGCGCATTCAAAACATCAGTCGCTCCCCCTGTTTTCGTCAAGATCGGGACCTGGATCGCTCCGCCATTGTTGAACGTGATCGTCTTTCCTCCCGTCGACGTTATCGTGTAAGTCTGCAACGCATCGCTGTCATTGGTCACAGTTTCCCCGATGTTCATCAGGTTCAGAACCACATCAATATCCAAAGTGATTTGTTGGTTTCCCAGAGTATTCGTGGGATTCGTCGTAAAATCCGCAGACCCAGTAAAACCATTCGGAACACTCCCATCCCATCGGGCTGCATTACTCCAGTTGCCGGGAACTCCGGGTATCCAGTCTACGCTGTAAGCGGGCGTAGTCATACCTGCCAAGGCGCAGCTGGAAAGCCAGATGACTTTTCGAAGGTTAATGGTAGCTTTCATGGTTGTAAAGTTTGACCGTTCCTATGCCGCTCGGCGTTCAATCATTTTGGTAAATTTGAAATCAAAAAGATATTTTGGGGACTGTAAGCAGAACATTCCTCCCTCCCTGCCCAAGACTTCAGCGGATGTCCCAAATGGAGATTGCCAATAGATGCGCTGATCTTCAGGGACGATAGGAAACAATTCTGCTGTTCGCGGGATCAATCTGCACACAGTAGAAGTTCTTGGCTGACGACTTGTCAGACGACTCTTCACTTCGCTGGTCCAACGCCGTCACAAACCACTTCTCGCTTGGGGCCAAGTTTGTCGTCCCATCCGGACGAATCAGCACTGAAACGACAGCCGCCACTTGATGCGGGAAATTCCAGTCTTCAAACCGGCCAGAAGTCCCCTTCACCTTGACATTACTCGTTGCCCCCTGTGAGGCCCCCGCACTCGCTAATATCGTCGACAGAGTGTTGTCCTCCGAAAAAACGACTCCCGAGGCGGCGTCCACTCGGTCCCCTGATACCAACGACATCGGTGCCGTCAATGGCATTCCCCCATCCGCAGGATCAGGACTCGACTCGCCTACCTGATAATGCCTCAACAGCACCGCTGTCCTGAACATCGGCTGCCCCGCTGACCTTGCTGGGTCATCGTATTTCAAAAACCGAATTTCGACCACACGCCCCTCTGATGAGGCGGTCTGCTGGGCCGAAGAGAATAACGACAGCAGTTGCTCACCCGTCATCGTCATCCGCAAAGCTGACATCGTGTCCGCAATGTAAAAAGTGGCCGATCCCGCCAAAATCGCGACAATCAAAATCACTGCCAGCATCTCGATCATCGTGAAGGCCTTGCTGGATACCGCCTTCAAACGTTTCATCTTTAGTTTCATGGTCATTCAATTCAATTCAGCTCTTCAACCATTCCAACGCGAATTCCGCAGAGCCACAGTCGATGTGAATACCCGGAAGTTGATCTTCTGATCGTTCATGTAGTCCTGCAAGCGCTGCAAGTCCTGCCGGAAACCCGCGTCACTTGCTCCCTGCGAAAACAGACCCAAAGAACCTAGGTCCAGCGGAGCAGAATCACCTCGAGTCCGGGCCAGATTAACCGCAGACTGCTCATCAATCACCACCATGACCAGTTCAACCGCTGGGGGCAACTGGTGGGAATAAGCCGGTTGGACGCCTCCGCCAAGAAAACTGGGGTCAGCCGAGTTGAAAAAATAGTTCGGCGCAATCCCCGACCTCCCGTCGTTTCCTGAAGTTCCACCCTGCGCCCCTCCCACAACACCGCCACCAAGTGCCACAGGACTCTTCGGAGAGACGTACAATGCGACAATGTTATCCGCAACAGGTCTCGACCATGCGGTAACGTTGCCCTCAGCCCACTGTTGAAATTTTGCTGTATAGGCCGCAAAAGGCAGCGTGTTGTCATAAACCGTTATGTTTTCCGTCGGCAGGAGGTACTCCATCAATCGATAACGAAACCGCTCCGAAACCCTCCCTTGGACAAAAGGTGGCCGGAAGCTTCCATCCCCCCCGTACTCAACGAAATAACCCCGGCCATTCAAGGCACTTGGCATGTTGCTTGGCCCGCTGGAAAACCCCAGTGGGGCATAAAAGAAAAGACCATGGCCTGGGTTCCTTTGATCCGATGCTCCTGGCATGACCAACCTCAAAGGCCCGCAGATGAACTGGAGCTCAGAGAACCGAACGTACTGCGTCGGCAGGGTATTTCCCACCTCAGCTGCATTCGGACCGCTTCCAAAGGGTGAAAAAGGGTTCGGCCCACCACCCGCATAAAGATAACGCAGATAGGTGTTAAGGGTCGCTTGCGACAAATTGCGCTTCATCACATCAAACACCCTTCTCCCATCGCGAAAGTGCGACAACTTGCTAACCGATGATGACCAAGTTCGCTGCATTTGGCCCAGCATTTGGGAAATGATCAGCATCAACACGGAAAGGATCGCCATCGCAACCATCACCTCGACCAGAGAAAATCCACGTCGAACTCGTTTCCTCACCCCGATGGAGGAAAACCTGCCTGATTCAAAAAACGGATAGAAAGACTTCATGCAATTAGAACTGCCGCGTTACTAAAATAGGGTGAGAGGTGACCTGCGCCGCCATGGCGTTGTCGTCAAAGTCGAAGTCCCTGAGAGGAACTGCGGCCAGGTCCACAATAACGGCGGCGGTGTTAGTCATGGGCGCTCCCCCAGGCGGCACCACAACGCCTCCTGCACTCGGCGAAAACCGAACTCGCGCCACGTAACTCAACGCCGTGTCAAAATTGTTTGCTCCCTCCAAAAGCGGTGCCGCTTGATCATCGAAAAACCACCTCCTCGTGGTCAACGCTAGTAGCCCCGGCATGGTGATCGGACTCCCTCCTGGCGCGGCAGCCCCAGCCCCCGTTCCAAGCCAGTCCGAAAGCTGCACCTCGCCGATGATTTGAGCCACAATCCTCGCTTCAGCCGAGGTATTGCCTGCCTTTCGAATGGATTCAAGCCCGCCAGGAATGATCCCCAGGATCACAACGATGCCAAGCGCTGCAATCGCTGTCGCCATCGCGACTTCAACAAGGCTAAACCCTCCCTGAGCTTGTCTCGGGTAAGTCCTTTCCCCGGTTCTACAAAATGCTGTATTCATCTGAAATAATTGGAATGAAGTTAAGGATTGAAGCGCTTCTGCTCCAAAACCCGGAACTTGTAGAAGTTGTCCAGTGGAGTTGTCGTGACTGCGCCAGGGCTCGCGGCGTAGTCCGGGATACCCGGATTAGTGGGATCAATCCGGCGTTCGATCAATACTGAGCCCCTTTGGTCACTCGCAATCGTATCCACGGCTTGGTCAAAAGTTCCCGGCTCGACTGACCGCGCCTTTCGGATCGCCTGCACTCGGTAGTGCACCCGGAAGGTATTGCTTTGAGTCGTCAGCTTGGCATATAGATTCGCATAGGGGCGCTCTTTCGTATTGTCCCCAGTGACCGCTCGGGCTTGCCAGAAGGCTGTCATCTCTGAAGCACGATAAGCCTCGGAATCCCCGCCGCCACCGCGCCGCCCTCCACCAGCACCAGGATCTGAACCGTCTGTTGGAGGTGGTGTTATCGTGTTGATTGATGTCGCAGGATTTGATCCCGCTACTCTTTGAGGAATCAGGTGCACTTCACAAATTTGGCTTGCAGTCCTAAACAAGCCCTGAGCCGCCGCCGGGGCGGGCGCAGTGGCTGATGGGAGAAATCGGAACCGACTTTCAAATTGCGCAAGTGTTCCTTGAATCACACCACCAATCACGCGCCCAGTATCCACCTTACGATGCCAAAACTTAGCCCGCTGCGGACCCGGGTTGTTGCCGGTTCGGGTATAATCTGTGCTGTAGCGATCACTTGCATAACTGTCATCTTCCGACCATTTCGCATACTCCCAGTAGTCACCGAACTCAGCTTGTACCTTGGTCATACTCCGGGGTCCCCCGGTCGGATTGCGCTTATAGGTGCGGGCGTCTGCGGTCGGAACCGCCGTCAGAAGTTCACCCTTCATCGCCGCATGCAAACCGGTAGAACGCGTGATGTAGTTATGAAACGGCACCATCTGATAATTCAAGTTGATCTTGCCAGCTGTCGACAGTGGCTCGCTGATCGCATACGGTTCGACGACGGGCATCCAGAACAAATCCAGCAGGTAGTGATCCGCTGGATTCACACCAGCAAACTGAGGCTGGGAGGCTCCCCCTCCATAGTTCGGCGCCCCAGGATGAGTAGCCTGCCCACCACTCATCGTCGGTGGCGTGTATGGCCGGAACAACAAAGTCCGCCATGGGGTGACTCCGGAAGATCCCCCCGCATGTACTGAAGCCGGCAAAGAGCCAAACATGACGGCCGATGAAATCATTCGATTCGGGGACATGAAACTTTCACCAGACTCACTGGAGATCCACATATCGTCAAAGTAAGCAGTAGCGATTCGGCGAACTTCGGTCGCGCCAGCCCCAAATCGCGAATCATCATCAGCAACCCCTGAATTCCCCTCGTCAGCCTTGTTGATCCACGCCCCGTCTCTGAGGGGACCGACTCCGTTGTCGAAGTCACCATAGAATCGTGCTGCAGCACTTTCAGGTGTCGCCGCCAAATCCGGTCTCACGTTGTTTTGATAAGGCGCATACGGTGTTAGCCGCTGCGCATCACTGGTTTGTCCAGTAGTAAATCCAGCTTCATTGTCACTGTAGTGGCGAACGAAGGTGTGTGCCATGTAATCCATTTTGGTAAAATTCGGGTGAGTGGTCCAGTGCTCAGGACCAACCCGTGGCAGACATGCGGTCAATCGAATATCTCCATGCTTCACCACCATACTCAACACGGTGTCTTGTCCATACGGCCTCTGAACCAACGGCGAAACATACCGGTAATCTTCACCGCCCACTGGCCCTGTATCTGCAGGCTGCTCCATCAATAGATCCGTCAAAATTCGGTATCTCTCATTCGGATCATTTGGATTGGGTGTTCCTCGCTTGCCCCAAATTAACTCATGATCCCTTGGCAAAAACCGACGCGTCTCATTGTGTCCCGACAGAGTAAAGAAGCGCCCCCCATGGCGGTTTCGCCGCGGATCATTCGCGGCCATCGGCACGTCACGATTGAGTGCACCATCACGATGGAATGCCCACCAGTGTGGCGCTTCCACCCGATTAACGGACCGAACCGCCCCATTGGCATCCTGCCATTGCTCGGCCGGAAGCCCCAATACCACCAACTCGGGTGTCGGTACCGTGACCTGGGAAGGCCAGGGAATCTGAAAAGTTTGCACCAGCCTTGTTGAGTCTGTAGGGTCCATCCCGGCGTAAAGCTCCACATTCAAAGTCCCCCCTGTGATTCGCATCTCCGAACCATTCACAGTGAAGTAGTCGGTCATCAAATCAAAGAAAGTAGAGTAGTTGTAGCTCTTGCCCCTCCCAGAATCGTCTGGCCCCCCCAAATTCTGAGTGCCCGCACGCCCTTCATCGTCCGGCATTTGTCGCACTTTTCGCGCTCTTCTGCCTTCTGACATATTAAAGGGACTAATACTTCCCCCAACAGCGCGTGCGTGAGTCAGGTTGAACGCACTCGCTCCCCCGCGATACACTAAAGAATCGCCCCCTTTGAACAAGCGGCCCTGCCCTTCCGCCGCATTCGCCAATTGAAAGCGGCTCAATCCCGAAACTCGAATGCAAAATTCAGGAAAGATCCCCACGTAACCCGACGCGGGGACCGTCAATTCTAATCCGATCAACCCTTGAACACGCCTTTCCCCAGGCCTCAAGGGCGTAGCGTCCTCAAGCGTGTAATTCCAATTTGCCGGATCGTAACCGGGGTGCTGGTTTTGCGACTTCGGCCCTGATGTCGCAGTAGGGCTTGTGCCATAAAGTGGCACCCGCGCCCGACGCAAAGGCGCATAGTTGGAGAACCACCTGGCAGGCTGCGCAGGAAAGAAATTGCTTCCCCGACCTCCAGCCTGCTGCCAAGTTTCAACTTTTGTGGTCCCACCACTGGATGGTATCCGAGTTGCTGAAAGTCGGGTCGAGGTGCGACCACCGCTGTAGATACAGTCAGGGCTATATGGATCATACAGGGAACCAGTCGCAGTGACGGCCGAACTACGCCAAGGCGGAGCAGGGGGATTCGCTGGTTGAGTGAAAACGCCTGGGCTGGATTCAATCGGTATGCGCCAGGATCCATTATCGGGATTCCCGTCTGCGGTGCATATGAAATGCAAGCCAATCTCGCTCAGTGTGAGGAAGCGTCCAAATCCTTGAACCCTTTGGCCTCCAATACTTGTCTGGGTTGGCACCACTTGACCATGACCTGGCATGGCCGTGTTTGTCAAAATTTCGTTGCTACGTTCTTTGCCGCTATCGTCATTCATGATCCTGCGTTGGGACGCTCGATCATCAGTAAATGTCCGTTGCGCTGTCAGCGCCGCATCCCTCTTCAGGAATTTCTCACGAGTATTGAGGCTGTTTCTTGCGTCTTTTACGAAAGAATAAAGACCACCTTCCCTCAACAACTCTTGCCGCGTTGGTGCCAAGGCGCCATCATACAGATTCGTCGAACGCACATAGTCAAAGATCTGCACCAAAATCTGCGCCACATTCCTCGGCCCATACTTGTCAACAAATGAAGCCGAACCCCCACCACCCGACGGGTAAGGCTGGGACATCAGTGTGTAGAGATAGTTTAGCAGTTGAGCGTTCCGCGCCAAACTCGCATCAACTGTCATGCTGTCCGCATCCTGACGGCGGAAAATATAACTGTTTGCTGGCCCACCCAATGAACTGCAAAAGGATATCACATTGTCAAATCCCGTACGCCATTGGGGCCCCAAAGCCTCACTAGCAATAGGCCAGATCGCCACACGCGGCCCCCCATGAATGTTGATTTCAGGAGCCCTCGAATGGGCTGTGAGGAAAAAACGCAACCGATCCATCGCCCGGTTTTCTTGTATCACCTGATTCTGAACCCCGTTTTCAACAAAGGAACGACCATCAAGACCAAACAAGGGTAGCGCGCCCGCGACGGAGTTCTGAGAGCGGCGGAAACCACCCTGAACCGTCTGTGAGAAGACCATTTCGTCAACACTCGCGTACAGCCGTTCGTTGACCGACTGCGCAATATCCACCCTCTGCAGTTGCAACGCCCCTGCGTACTTAGGATCAGCCTGAGTCCAGAAGGGTATTGTACCCGACTGTGAACCCCCATTGTTGATCTTCGGCATCACATCGTAAATCCGTTCCTTCAGCGCCACAATGTTCGCGATCTGTCCAGGCGTCCTCAAATAGGTGTCAAAGTCCGCGTATGGAAAAAGAACCGAGCTCAAAGCCACCGTTGCAGGATGCCCTGGATATCGTTGGAACTCAAAGCGCGTCGGGGGAAACATCGCAAATTGGTAATCTCTCTGATGAAAAGTCACTGGCAACGACCAGGGCGTCGGCTCTCCAGCGGTATTGATGTTCACCTTGCAAGACTCATCGTCTGTCCAAAATGCGATTCTTCCCACAATCGGGTTAGCTTCCGAAGGCGCACTTCCTGCCGCTGAGCTTTGGAACTGATAAGTGTTTCCACCTCCTCCGGCAGTTACCCATCCAACGGTGCCATCCTTCAACAGATAAAGCCATTGCACTGGCATGGGCAGCCTTGCGTTTCCATCAAGGGGTGACGTTGCAGGAAGCACCCCCGGTAACGTCGGTTGGTAAAAGAAACCCTCGACATTGAGACTGCCTGCAGTCGGCACTCCACCCGCACCCATCTGCCCCTCAACATAGGCTCTAGGGTCAATGATTGGAAAGACGACATCATTAGCAGTCGCCGCATTGACCGCAGGCCTGATAATCGGCTCATTCAGGTCCACCCACTTCCCAGGCTGCGCCCCCCAGTCAGGCGCAGGCACGTCCGCGATCATGGTCGCTTCCGTCCCAGCCACAACCATCGTGTCAGTCGAATACAGCTTATACCCCGTCTGAAAGGCACCGTTCATCCCATACTCCCGAATGGCACCCGGTTGAGATGACCAAATCGTTCTCGGCTGCCCGGGTGCTTGGGTCGTCGCGTCCCAAATTTGCCCCATGACCAGACTCACCGCCGAATCCGCTAGAGCAGAAGCCTTTTCACCATCAGCATACTTGTTCGCCGACTTCGTCTCGTTCATCGACAAAGTCAGCATCGCCACCGCCATGATCGTCATGATCGCTAGCACCGACAAAACGGTGATCAGCGCAATGGCTCTCTGACGCCTCTGAAACTTGCGATCGATAGGTTGAATATTCGGTTTCATAGCTGTTGGGGCTGGATTTGTATGATTTACAATGTGTTTACCTGATTTTGCCGCTTTTTGGCAAGCTTCGAATTCGAATTCCCGGTGAAAAACGCTTTTCTTACATACTTATTTTGATGCGAACTGCCTTATGAATTGGGCTTTGGCGTTGCTTTCTCCGATGATTCAATCATCAGCATCGCTCGCTTTTTCACCCTCTCCTATCTGTGACCTGTTTTATCAAATTCCGTTCACAATGTAAATACATGAGTTCGAAAATCCTCAGATAATTCCTCACCTGATGATCCCCCACTCATCAAACGCTGCCAGGGCCAAGTAGGATACAATGCGGCACCCTTAGGGCTGAACTTCCGCCGCCCCATCAAGAATCTCGACCTGAAGTCGGCTCAACTCAGCGGCTTCCTTTGTCGCGAGCACACTAATGGCGGTCACTCCCGCAGGCAAACTCAGCGAAACCTCAGCTGGCACTTCCTTGATAATCTCACTTCCCACGACTAGCACCACGCCTTTCACCGCGCTCAAACCCAGCTTGACCGATCCGCTTGCAGCCATTTTGAGTCGAAATCGCGCAATTCTGGGGAACCACGGATACATCTTCTGAGCCGTTACCAACTCATCAAGCGGCAGTTCACCCGAAACCAAACTCGTCCCCGGCTCCCAAGGAAAGGCATAACTGTCCTCATTCAGAACGTGCAAGCCAACATGCCGCACATGATCCACCGCCGCCTGATCCATCACGCCCATGCTTTGCCAAGTCCGTACCAATCGCTTCGGACTGACCTTAAAGTCCCCTTCCCTTCCCAATTCCGACAAAAATCGCACCAAATCCACAAACTCGTCCTCCCTCAGACTTGCCGTCAATCCCGCAGGCATCATTGAAACAGGGCTCATTTGTTGACTGGCAATCTCAGCCTTGCGCACGGTCTGCATCTGGTTTGCCGGATCTCGAATCACCACCTCGCTCGGGCTATCCTTAACCAATCCTCCAGAGAAAACCTGCCCCGACTTGGTGCTAATCATCACCATGTGATAGCCCTCCTTGATCTTTTTGCTCGGATCCAAAAGGGACTCAATCAAGTAGTCCACCGGAGCACTCCCTCCAATACTCACCAAATTCGGCCCCAGAACTCCACCCGCATCGCCTATCGCGTGACAAGTCATGCAAAGCAGCTGCTTACGCCGATAAACCGCCTCACCCCGATGCGCATTCCCCTCCGATGCAACTTTGGCCACTAGCCCCGCCATTTCTTCCGGACTCAACGCACGATCCATCTGTTTCACCCCTCC
>JAIYDW010000044.1 GCA_027487315.1 Verrucomicrobiaceae bacterium
AAAAACCACCCGGCTCCCCCGCCTCCGAAATCACCCTCCAAAGCCCCTCTCGCCTCATCAAAGCCAACGCCATCCCCGATCACCTCGTCGGCCCCTTCCCCAATCGCGGCAACCCCCACCAAATTGAACCCCAGTCTTACACTTTCGCCCTGCCCGCTGCCCCAACCGCCGCCGCCCAAATCACCCCACTCCATGCCTCCGCCCAAACCGGCGCCCCCCAAGGCCCTCCCAACCAACCCTTCGGCATCGCTCTCAACGGCGTCCTCTTTGACCCCGGCACCGCCGAATTCTGGAATGGCGACCGCGACTCCGACTGGAACTACGAAGCCCTTGGCGGCGCTGTCCCGCTCGGGCTCGATGAAAATCACGCCCATGTCCAACCCAGCGGCGCCTACCACTACCACGGCCTCCCAAAACCCGTCATGGACCAATTCAGCCTCAAACCCGACCAGCACTCCCCCCTCATCGGCTGGGCCGCCGACGGCTTCCCCATCTATGCCCTCCGCGGCTACGCCGACCCCAAAGACCCCACCTCCGGCATGAAAACCCTCCGCTCCAGCTACGCCCTCAAACCCGGCCAACGCCCCTCTCCGCCCACCGGCCCCGGCGGCCCCCACGACGGCGCCTTCATCCAGGATTACACCTTCGTCCCCGGCAGCGGCGACCTCGACGAATGCAATGGCCGCTTCACCCTCACCCCGGAGTTCCCCGAAGGCACCTACGCCTACTTCCTCACCGCCGAATGGCCCGTCATCCCCAGAGCCTTTCACGGCACCCCCATCCCCCTCCGCGGCCCCGGTGGCCCAGGCGGCTCCAGCAAAGGCAAATCAAAAGGCAAGGGCAAAGCCAAAGGCCCTCCCCGCTAAACAGAGAACTATTCCCCCAACTCAATCCCAAACAAAGCCCCCAAATCCTCACCCCCCAATTCGCTCTCCCCTCCCAGCCCCTCCACCACTCCCCGTCCCCCCGCCGACAACAACTCCCCTCCATCCACACTCCTCAGCGTAAAAAACAACTCCGGCTGCGCATCCAACTTCACCCCCACCCCATACAGCACCGCCGCCGCATGCTTGCACAAATCCGCATGATCCGGACACGAGCAATCAAATCGAATCTCCCGCGCCCTCGGAAACAACCCCGCCTCTGGATCCGTCAGCACCTTCAAAACGCCCTCCCCCAACTTCCCCGCCAGCAAGTCCAGCATCGATCCCACCTGCCCCTCACACTGCGCCACCAGCTCCTCCCACGCCTCCTTCTCCAAAGGCCGAATGTGCACCTTCGTCTCATACAGCTCCGACCCCGCCACCACCGCCGACACCAGCCCCGGCTCAATCGTCAGATTGTAAACATTGCCCTGCCTCAGGTAACTCCGCCCTCTCGGCAACCGATGCTCATACTCCGCATACGTCGCCAAGTGATCGCACCACGCCTTCCCCCAAAACGTCGTCGCCAGCTTCTTGCTCCCCTGCGGCGCCTCCAATACCTCCATCACCTCCCCACGCTTCAACCGCTTCGCAATCTCACGCTTCACGCGCTCTTTCTGCTCCGCCGCATCTTCAAAATCCCAGGACATCCCCAAAAATTAGCCCACCAACCTCCACCAGTCCATCGACTCCCTCCTCATCTTTTGCTAAAAATAGACACAAGATTGCCCGCAACCGCTCGTTTCACCGACGGTTATTCCCCCTTATGAAAACGCTCGCCCTCATCCTCCTCTGCGCTTTCGCCGCCCAGGCCGCCTCCCTGCCTGAGGCCGCTAAGATCGATTCCCTCCTCGCCGCAGACTGGGAAAAAAACGGCCTCCAAGCCAATCCTCCCGCCTCCGACGACGTCCTCGTCCGCCGCCTCTACCTCGACATCACCGGCCGCATCCCCACCCTCGAAGAACGCGACGCCTTCATCAGATCCAACGATCCCCAGAAACGCACCAAACTCATCGACACCCTCCTCGCCAGCGACGGCTACACCAGCCACCTCTTCAATTACTGGGCCGATGTCCTCCGCCTCACCGACAACGTCAAAGGCCGGATCACCGCCGAAGCCTACGAGGAATGGATGAAGAAAGAACTCAAGGCCAACACCCCCTACGACCAGCTCGTCAAAAAACTCCTCACCACCGAAGGCGGCGCTTGGGACAGCGGCAGCATCGGCTTCTACCAACGCGACGAAAACAAACTCGATCACCTCGCCTACACCGTCCAGGTCTTCCTCGGCACCAGCGTCGTCTGCGCTCAATGCCACGATCACCCCTTCGATAAATGGACCCAACTGGACTACTACGGCATGGCCGCCTTCACCTACGGCATGGACACCAAAGGCGGCGGCGCTAACGAGATCAAAATCGGCAGACGCCCTGACAACAATGCCAAACTCCCCGAGTTCCTCGCCAAGATGACCCCAAAGGAACGCAAGGCCTACGTCCGCGAGCACCCCGAAGAAATTGCCAAGATCCGCGAGGAAGCCAAAAAGCCATCCATCGACTCCGCTGAATTGAAAGAGGTCCGCCAGACCCTCCAGGATGTCATGAAACCTCTCCGCTACACCTCCATCACCAACAACGATGGCAAACTCCCCAAACTCCCCGACGACTACAAATACGACAACGCCAAACCAGGCGACACCATCGAAGCACGCGCCCTCTTCGGCCATGAAGCCAAACCCAAAGAAGGCCAGACCCGTGTCGAAGCCTTCGCAGACTGGATGACCAGCCCCGAAAACCCCCGCTTCACCACCGTCATCGCCAACCGCATGTGGAAAAAAGTCTTCGGCCTCGGACTCATCGAACCCGTCGATGAAATGACCGACTCCACCATCCCCTCGAACCCCGCTCTCATGGACTACCTCGCCGAGCTCATGATCGAGAAAAAATACTCCCTCAAGTCCTTCCTTCGCGTCCTCTACAACACGGACACCTACCAGCGCATGGCCGGCACCCAGGAAATCGCCCTCGGAGAGACCTCCCACTTCACCGGCCCCATGCTCCGCCGCATGAGCGCCGAACAAGTCTGGGACAGCATCATCACCCTCACCAACGGCAACCTCGACAGCACCGTCGACACCGACAACCAACGCCTCCACCAATACCTCGACGACCTCTCCATGTTCCTCACCACCGTCAAAGAAAAAGGCCCCGAAGGCATCATCGCCGCCGCCAAAGTCGGCATGGAAGACCGCAAGGCCAACGACAAAAAACTCGATGACCTCCGCGCCCAAATGGCGACCAACAAAGAAAACGGCACTGCCTCCAATGCCGATGCCAAAGCCCTCTCCAACGCCGCCAACAAACTGCGCCGTGAGGCCACCAACAACCTCCTCGTCAACCTCGTCGGCGAAGATCGTGCCGAAGATCTCATTGGAGGCTACAAACCCAAAAAACAAGCCGAAGTCAAACGTCCCCAAATCGACAAAGCCACCCTCGCCAGCATGTCCAAAGAAGAGCGCCGCGCCGCCCTGAAACAAACAAAAACCACCAACATCGTCGCCGCCCGCGCCTCCGAACTCCCCAGCCCCGCTCGCCCCGGTCACTTCCTTCGCACCTTTGGCCAAAGCGACCGCGAAGTCATCGACAACGCCAGCAAAGACGCCTCCGTGCCCCAGGCCCTCACTCTCCTCAATAGCCCCCTCGCCACCAGCCTCACCAACCCCACCTCCCTCCTCTCCCGGCAGTTGGCCAAAGCCCCCACCCCCGACCAAAAAGTCACCCTCCTCTACGAAGCCCTCCTCAGCCGCCCGCCCTCCAACAACGAACGCGCCACCCTCAACAACGTCATCGCCGAACGCGGCACCCAAGCCATCCCCGACATCACCCACGCCCTCATCACCGGCTCCCAGTTCCTCTTCATCCAGTCAGGTCCAATCTCACCCCCACTCCCAGCGACCATGAACTCACACCTCTTCTCCTCCGAGCCTTCCCGCCGCCAGTTCGTCCTCGGCATCGCCAAGTCCTGCCTCGGCGTCTCCGTCCTCCCTTTGCTCGATAGCAAAGCCTCCGCCGCCTTCGAAGGCAGCTCCAAAGCCAAACAAATCCCCACCGCCCGCAACGTCATCTACCTTTACATGTCCGGCGGCATGACCCACCTCGACACCTTCGGCGTCAGCCCCGGTGCCGACACCATGGGCGACACCAAATGCATCCCCACCAGCGCCGACGGCATTCAACTCGGTGATGGCCTCCCCACCGTCGCCAAATTCATGCACCACGGCGTCGTCATCAATAGCATGACCAGCACCCAAGGGGCTCACGAACAAGGCAACTACTTCCAACACACAGGCTACACCATGCGCGGCGCCACCCGCCACCCCACCATGGGCGCCTGGCTCCAAAAATTCCAAGGCAAAGGCAACCCCGACCTCCCCGGCACCGTCGTCATCTCGGGCGATAGCAAACACCCCGGCGGCGGCTTCTTCGAGGCCTCCTTCCAACCCCTCGTCCTCAACGACCCCAGCTCCGGCCTGCAATACAGCACCCGTCCCGCCGCTCTCGCCGAAAGCGACTTCGACTACCGCCTCAACCTCTCCGCCAAACTCAACGCCGACTTCGAAAAAACCTACAACCAAAGCGCCGTCCGTGCCTACTCCGACGTCTACAAAGACGCCGTCAAAGTCATGAAAAGCGCCGACCTCACCGCTTTCGATCTCAACGCCGAATCCGCCGAACTCCAATCCGAATACGGCGACACCAACTTCGGCCAGGGCTGCCTCCTCGCCCGTCGCCTCATTGAGCACGGCGTTCGCTTCGTCGAAGTCAGCCTCGGCGGTTGGGACATGCACCAGGACATCTACGCCCGCCTTCCCGAAAAAATCAGCGAACTCGACAAAGCCCTCGGCGCCCTCCTCGGCGACCTCGAACGCCGCGGCCTCCTCTCGGACACCCTCGTCGTCCTCACCTCCGAATTCGGACGCACCCCCAAGATCAATCAAAACTCCGGTCGCGATCACTACCCCAAAGCCTTCTCCTCAGCCCTCTGGGGCGGCGGTGTCAAAGGCGGCCAGATCTACGGCAAAACCGACAAAGGCATCGAAGTCACCGAGAACAAAGTCAACGTCCCCGACCTCAACGCCACCATCGGCTACGCCCTCGGCCTCCCCCTCGACCAGGTCCTCTTCTCCCCCACCAAACGCCCCTTCACCGTCGCCGACAAAGGCCAACCCCTCACCTCCCTCTTCGGCTAGACCGGTTCTCGAAAAGATGGTCATTTTGATCCGGCGAGCGCAGCGGCTTCAGTGGCAAGGAAGTCGCGCAGCCCGCTATCAAATCAATAGCGGGCAAGCGGCTGACGCAGCCAATGAAGCCGCTCCGCCGCCGGGCAAGGTGACAAGCATTTCGAGAGTCGGTCTGAAATGGGACGCGGACGCGCCTGTCTGCGTCCTACTTACTCCCACCCCACCCGCCCCCCAGCGCCCGCAGCATCTGCACACTCGCCCCCAACCGCTCCCCATCGATTCGCGCCAACAAGATCTTCGTCGTCAACACCGTCCGATCCGCATCCACCACCTCAAAGTAGCTAGCCAGACCCTTGTCATATCGCATCTGCGCCAGCTTCCTCGTTTCCACCGCCGCATCCAGCGCCGCACTCACCGCCCGCCGCTGCCGCTCCAACGCCTGCGCATCCAGCATCGCATCTTCCACCTCGCCCAGCGCGGTGATCCAAAGTTGCCGATAAGTCGCCAAACTCTCGTCAAATCTCGACCGTGCCGCCGCCAAATTCCCCTTCAATCGCCCCCCCTGAAAAATCGGCACTGTCACCGATGGCCCCAAACTCAGCGCGCGATTCCGCCAATTGATGAAATCCGTCGCCCCGATGCTCTCCACACCCGCGCTCCCCGTTAAAGAAAACGCCGGATAAAAATCCGCCATCGCCGCCCCCACATCCGCATTCGCCGCCCGCAAAGTCTCCTCAGCCGCCCGCAAATCCGGACGCCGCTGCATCAGTGAACTCGGCATCCCCGCTGGAACCTTCGGCGGCGACACCAGTTTCTCCCCGCGCTTCGCCAGCGAAAAATCCGATGGCACATCCCCACAAAGCACCGCCAACGCATGCTCAAAGGCTCCCCTTTGCCGCTTCACCAACTCCAGATCATTGCGCGCCAACTCCACCTCCGTTCGCGCCCGCGCCACATCAATCTCCGTGCTCAATCCACCTTCCAATCGCGATTGCTGAAGCGTCCTCGACTCCTCTCTCGAAGCCACTGTCTGCACCAAGACCGTCTCCTCACGATCCAAGGCCGTCGCTCTGAAATAAATTCTCGCCACCTCCGCCGCCACCAGCAACCGCTGGGCAGACAACCGATTCACCTCCGCCTCCGTGCGTGCCTTCGCCCCCTCCTCTTTGCGCTTCACCCGCCCCCACAAATCGGCCTCATAACTCAGATTCAATCCCAGATTGTATCGATCCCGGGACAATTCAGGAAGCGGCACCCCGGGCGGCAAATTGCCCGCAAAATTGCTCTCCGAAAGCCGCTCGACCACAGCCCCGCCTTGCCCGCTCAACTGAGGCAAACGATCCGCCCGCGTTACCCCAGCCAAGGCCCGCGCCGTCTCAACCCGCGCCTGCGCCGCTTTGATGTCCTGATTCCCCGCCAACGCCCGCTCCACCAGCGCATTCAAATCCGCATCCCGATACAACTTCCACCACTCATCCGGCACCGCCGCATCGGAAACCTTGTCCGCCCGCTTCCATCGACTCGCCTTCTCCACCTCCGGCTTCACAAAATCAGGGCCCACTGTGCACCCGCTCACCATCCACACCACCCCCATCATCACCGCCCCACGCCCGCTAGTTTTTAGTCGCTTCATCATACAAAAAAAATGCTCTCGTTAACCTTACGGACGCCCCGCCACTTGTGACTCGATCGCCTCCACAAACACATCCATCTGCTGCCCGATGAACAAACGCTCCGGCATCGCCCCAACCACTCGATAAATCACCTGCAACACCCGCGTGTCCACCCGCTCCGTCGCATCTCCCGTCAACGATTTCTTCGGCACCACGAGCGGTTCAAACCTCACAAACTCCAGTTCCACTTTGAGCTCAGGATTCCCCCGCACATGCGCCCGCGCCTTCGCCCCCGCATTCACCCTCCACGCCTCATGCTCATCCACATCCGCCCTAACATGCAGTTCCTTCGTCTCCCCCAATATCATCCACGGTGCCGATCCCGCCGCCGCCGCAGACACAAACTCCCCAGCCCGCACCTTGACCTGCAGAACCGCCCCATCAATCGGAGCCTTCACCACACTTCTCTCTATCTCCGTATCCGTCATCCGCAACCGCGCCTTCGCTGACAAACAGGCCGCCTCCGCCGATCCCACCTGCGCTTTCACCATCGCCAAGCTCGTCTCCCGCTGCGTCCGTTCCTCTTCAGAAATCGCCCGACTGTCTTTCAATTTCTCGGCAAACTCCCAGTTCCGTCTCGCCTGCGTCTCCTCCGCCTTCGCCACCGCCAGTTTTGCTTCAGCCTCAACCACCATCGCACGCCCCACCTCCAGTTCCGCCTCCAAATCCCGCGTGTCCAGTTTGATCAACGCCTGTCCCGCCTTCACTTCTTCCCCCAGCTTTACCAGCACTTTCTCCACCACCCCATGGCGATGGCTCCCCATCGCTATCGCCTCACTGCTCGGCTCCACCAACCCAATCGCCGCAATCGTCCGCTCAAACGACGTCCGCGGTGGCATCACCGGCGGTTCAGTCACTTCACGCTTCGGCTGACTGCTCACCACAGAACTCACGGCCCACGCCAGGGAGCCAACAGCAATGATCGGTAGGATCGGGATTCTCATAAGTTTTCAGTTCGTTGATTCAATGTTGGTTGGATTCGATGTGCGTCACCACACCATCGTCCATGTGGGCAATCGTGTGAGCATGATGAAAAACTCGGTTGTCGTGTGTCACCACGATCACCGCCCGGTCCGGCGCCACCGCCGCAGTCGCCAGCAACTGCATCACCGACTCCCCCGTCTTATGATCCAAGGCCGCCGTCGGCTCATCGCAGATGATCAATCGCGGCTCATGCACCAGCGCCCGCGCCAAGGCCACCCGTTGCTGTTGCCCTCCCGAAAGCACCTTCGGCATCACTCCCGCCTTGTCCCCCATCCCCAGGCGATCCAAAAGCTCCGTCGCTCGCTTCACCGCCACCCCGCGCCTCACCCCATCCGCAATCAAAGGCACCGCCGCATTCTCCGCCGCCGTCAAAGAGGGCAGCAGATTGTACTGTTGAAACACAAACCCCAAGTTCCGACGCCGAAACAACACCCGCGCTGTCCCGTTCAACTCCCCGTGCCCATGCCCCAACACATCCAGTTGGCCCTCACTCGGATCAAGCAAGCCCGCAATCACCGAAATCAACGTCGTCTTCCCACACCCGCTTGGTCCTACGAGAAAAGTCATCTCCCCCAGGGTCGCCCCAAAGTCCACGCCACGCAGCACCTCCACACGCGCGTCACCTTCCCCAAAATGCTTCTTCACTCCGCGACATGCCACCGCATCCCACCGCTCGTTAGGTAGCACTGTCTTTTGAATCTCTGGAGCTGTTGTCATATCAAGGTTCAGCGAAACACGGCCGCCGGTTCAAGTTGTTGAATCGTTCGAAAGCTCATCATCACCGCCACTCCCGTCACCACCGTCAGCGCCACGCAGGTCGCCACCGCCACCCAGCCAGGCAAAAACACTCCCCGCAAAAACGGCAACTCACGCGCCAGCTCCGACGTCCCCGCCGCCAATGCCGTCCCAAAACAGCACCCCAAAAACACCACCGTAGCCGCCTGCGCCGCCAACATCCCTGCAAACTGCCGCGCTGTCACGCCCACCACCTTGAGCACCGCCAAATGCCGCGAGTTCTCCTTCACAAACATCATGAACGTCTGCCCGGTGATCACCGTCCCCACCACCAGCCCAATCACAATCGTCAGTCCAAACAGCAGCGGGATTCCCTGCGCCGCATAATAGTCGCGACTCGACTTCATAAAACCCTCCGCAGTCAGCGCTTTCAATCCAAACCGCTCCCTCAGAGACCGCTCCACTGCTGCCACATCAACTCCCGGTTTGTAGGCCCCCACAATGAACGTCGTGTCCCGCTCTTCTGCCTGCCTCAACATCAACGTCGTCGTCCTCGCCATGTGCAAAATCGGAAACCCCGTGAACGGTGCCGAAGCATCACTCATCGCCACCACCCGCAACGATTCCGACCCGATCCTCACCCGCTTCCCAATCACGTCCTTCTCCCCGGGAAACAGCAAATTCGCCCCGCCCGGATCAATCATCACCGTCCCTCGCTCCCGCACCGCCTCGGCCTTTCCCTTCAGGATTCGTGGCGGCAGGCCAACCAGTGACGCATCATCCACCCCCATCATGGTCACCACACTCAGCTTCCCTGACTCGGTGCGCGCATAACCATCAATTTTTGTCAGCGGCACCGCCCACGATACCCCCTCCGTTCCCCTCACCTGATACAGCGCGCTCGCAGGCACTGGCTTCACCTGATCAAAGCACTCGGTGTCCGGTTCCATTACCCAAAACTCCGCCTCACTCACATCCCGGATCTGCGACCCCGTCATCGCAAACACACTCATCATGATCGATGCCTGGTTCTGCATCAAAAAAATCGACAACGCCACCGCCAGAATCATCGCGAAATACTTCGCCCGATCCGCCCTCAGCATTTGCAACGCTAACCCAATCATGACCGCACCCCCCTCTCCCTCTTCGGCCTGCGCGATCCCACTGCATCCGCGATGAACGCCAAAAGCTTGCCTACTCCCTTGTCAAAATCATACTCCGGCACCAAAGCCCGTCTCACCATCAACCCCTCAAACCCCGACATCACAAACGTCGCCACATCCTTCGCCTTCGTGTCCGGCCGAATGTCCCCCGCCTTCTTCGCCTTCTCCACCAACCCGGCGACCAGCCCCTCCACAAACTGGTAGTGCTCCGCAAACGGCGCGCGCACCGCAGGATTCCGCGCCGCCTCCGCCGTGATCTCCGTCCACATCGCCAGAAATCCCGACCGATCAAAATCTCCCGACGCCAACTCCGTCAAACTCTCCAGACACGCCATCAATCCCTCCTTCTCAGGCAAACTCGCAAACCACACCGCCGTCCGCTGCCGATCCAACGCGATCAAGCCCGCAATGATCTCTTCCTTGCTCGCAAAATACCGATACAACCCCCCGGGACTCATCCCCACCGCCTCACAAATTTGCCTCATCCCCGTCGCATGAAAACCCTTCTGCGCAAACAACTGCGCCGCCGTCATCACAATCCTGATCCGCTTCATTTCCGAAGCCGACATCTCCCCCATCGCTTCAATGGCTGGCGCCATCATCTCCTCCACCTCATCCGTCGCCAGAACTGTCCCAGCACCCTTCTTGGGAGCACGGGCATTTCGTCGCGGAGTTGGAAGGGTAGTCTTCAAAGGCGGCTCTTTTTTCATGCGAACGAACGTTCGCTCTTTTCTGTTTTTGTCAAATGCTGATCTCTCGAAATCTCATCGGAACACCGACGCCGGTTCTAAAACCAAAACCTTGCGCACGCTCAAAGTCGCTACCACCGCCACCACGACCGCCATCAAAATCCCAACTCCAACCGCCGCTTCCCACAATAACACAATCCCGCGTGTCGCCGTCTGCGAACCCGTCAAATCAAAGAACAACGCCGCCATCGCCGTGCCCAGCGCATAGCCAATCGCTCCCGCCACCAGCGCTTGCAGCAACACCATCGTCACCAACCGGGGATTCGTCACTCCAATCGCTTTCAAAGCCCCGAACTGCCTCATATTCTCCACCGTGAACATGTAGAAAGTCTGCCCGCTCACCGACAACCCCACAATCAACGCCACCGCGATCGTGATCCCGAAATTCACCGGGATCCCCGTGTTCTTCAAATAGTACACCACACAGTCCCACACGAACTCCCGAGTCGTCCTCGCCTTCAACCCTGTCTCTTTTTCAATCCTCCTCGCCAACATCTCGGCCCCCACTCCTGGCTTCGACCTCACCAACACATAGCTCAATTGATTCCGCTCTTTCCCCTGAAAATTCACCGCCTCACTGTATCGCGCATGAATCACCGGAAAACTCACGAACGGCGCTTCCGCATCCGAGATTCCCACGATCGTCGCCACATGATCATTCATCTCCAGTCGCCTCCCTAACTCCAAAGGCTCGCCTGGATACAACAGTTCATAACCCGCCTTGTCGATCAACACACTGTTCGCCAACTTCAAATCTTCCTTCCTCCCCATCAGCATCCTCCTCGGCAACCCGATCATCGTGCTGTCATCCAGTCCCATGGTAAAGGTCGACGCAAACTTCCCCCCTTCGGTCTTCGCCGTCGGATTCCCCTTAAACAGCCTCACCGCATACTCCACCCCAAACACTCCCCTCACCCGGTTCAAATCCGTATCCTTGAGCGCTTTCGTTTGCTCAAAATACTCCGTGTAAGGATCCATCACCCAAACATCCGCATCCGTCACATCCAGGATCTGACTCCCCGTCCGCTTCATGATCCCACTGAAAATGCTCACTTGGTTCTCCAACAAAAAAGTCGAAAACGCGAACGCAAAGATCAGCCCGAAATACTTCGCCCGATCCGCCATCAACATTTGAAGTGCAATGTAGTTCATGAATAAAAGTCGTTTATTGACTGAAGGTCAAAATCACTCCAAAAAAAGTCAGCCTCCAAAGGTTTGATGCCAGTTTACCGCATTCGGAAACAACTCCTTCACGATCCGCTTGTCCGTCTCCGCGTAGTCAAACTCATTCAAAAAGGGCCTCCACTTCAACCCGTCACACACCATGTCCTGGTTCACCCTCACCGGCATCATCTCATCCGTGATACCGGCCTGAACCCGCAAATGCGGCTCCTGCACCATCAGATGACTCCCCACCGTCACCGACACCAAAGCAAACGTCGCCTGCTCTGCACTATAAGGTTCCCTCGGCAGGTCACCCACCGCCATCGCCTCCACAATGATGTGATTCACCGCTCGCCAGCACCTCGCTCCCTGAAACGCATGCGCCTGCCTCCTCGCCTCGCTCGCCTTCTCCCAGAAGGACGCGGACTTCAGCATCATCTCGATATGAAAATACTCCGGGCAGTTCGCTGCAAACTCACAACACGCAAACCCGATCGCCCGACACCGCTCCCTCGTCCGCCCCTGAAAACGCGATGCCCGCTCAAACAAATCCGCCCGCTGCTTCAAAGCATCCGTCGCCACCTCCAACACCAAATCCTCCTTCGAGGTGAAATGCTGGTAAAGCGTCCCCTTCGAATACTGCACCGCCCCTGCCAACTCCTCCATGTTCCAAGCCTGAAACCCCTTCTCCAACAGCAACCGCCGCGCATGCGTGATGATCAACTCCTCCCGCGCCAGAAACTCACGTTCCTTGCGTTGAATCGACGGGCTCACAGCAGACATCCTCAAATGCTTCTCACATTTTGACCGTCGGTCAAATAATTCTTCAAATCCTTTACCCGACCAATGACAGATGACGCAGCCCCTCACTCTCCCACTCCTTCCCCTTGCCACTTGCACCCCCTGCCTCCCCGCTGCATCTCTTCCGCAACTTTCTTCACCCTAAAAGCCCTCTCCCTCAACCATGTCGCTCCCCTCCTCCCCTCGTGTCGTCCAAATCGGTCTCGCCGGTCTCGGCAACGTCGGAGCGGGCGTCTACAAAAACCTCGACCGCAACCGCGCCCTCATCACCCAGCGCACTGGGGCTGATATCCAAGTCAAAAAAATCGCTGTCCGCGATCTCTCCCGCCCCCGCGACATCGACGTCCCCGCCGACCTCCTCACCACCGACTGGCGCGACCTCATCGCAGATCCCGACATCCAAGTCATCGTCGAACTCATCGGCGGAACCACGCAGGCCCACGAACTCGTCTGCGCCGCTCTCCGCGCCAAAAAAATCGTCGTCACCGGCAACAAAGCCCTCCTCGCCGAGCGCGGCCAGGAACTCTTCGCTCTCGCTGAAGAATGCGGCATGCCCATCTACTTCGAAGCCGCCGTCGCCGGTGGCATCCCCATCATTCAAGTCCTTCAGGAAGGCCTCGTCGGCAATCACATCGTCTCCATTCACGGCATCATCAACGGCACCTGCAATTACATCCTCACCCGCATGTCCCAGGCCGGCCTCAGCTACCAGGACGCCCTCCAGGAAGCCCAGGACAAAGGCTTCGCCGAAGCCGATCCCACCCTCGACATCTCCGGTTGGGATGCCGCCCACAAGGCCATCATCCTCGCCTCCCTCTCCTACGGCTTCTGGATTCCCCAAAACCTCGTCCACGTCGAAGGCGTCCAAAAAGTCACCCTCACCGATTTCGCCTTCGCCAAACGCCTCGGCTACACCATCAAACTCCTCTCCGTCATCCGCGCCGACGCCGATGGCCGCGTCGAAGTCCGCACCCAGCCCACCCTCGTCCCCCTCTCCCACGTCCTCGCCTCCGTTTCCGGCTCCTTCAATGCCGTTCTCGTCAATGGCGACACCGTCGGCGAAACCCTCTTCTACGGCCGCGGCGCCGGTCAAGACCCCACCAGCAGCTCCGTTATCAGCGACCTTTGTGAAGCCGCTGCCGTTCTTATCTACGGCCCCCGCCATAGTGGCTTCGTCCCCCACGGCCTCTACGGGAAGTCGAAGCCCATCGAGGACACAGTCTCCCGCTACTACCTCCGCCTCACCGTCGACGACCGCCCCGGCGTCGTCGCCCAAGTCGCCCAAGTCCTCGGCGCCCGCACCATCGGCATCTCTTCCATGATCCAACCCGAGGATCTCGAAGACACCAGCGCCACCACCTCCCTCGTCCTCATGCTCCACGACGCCCCTCTCGGTGCCGTCCTCCAAGCCATCGAGGAAATCACCGCCCTCCCCTGCATCAAAGAGCCCCCAGCCTGGATGCGCGTCGAGACCCTGCTCTCCTGACTCCTCCTCTAAGTCTTTGCCACACACCATCGTTCAGCCACGGTGGCCAATTTTCGTGATATGCTTTTGCCCTCTCGATCCGTATCCCTGTAGACACCTTTCTATGCGCCTCATCGCCCTGCTTTACGTCCTCGCGGCCACGACCCTCCTCGCCGCCCCGCCACCTGTCTCGTTCAATCGCGACATCCGCCCCATCATGTCGGACACCTGCTTCCACTGCCACGGCTTCGACCCCAAAACCCGCGAAGCCAGCCTCCGCCTCGACATCCGCGAAGAAGCCATCAAAAAGACCGAAGAAGGCACCCTCCCCATCGTCCCCGGTGACCCTGACAAAAGCGAAATCAT